>CADCPM010000042.1 GCA_902803315.1 uncultured Coriobacteriaceae bacterium | reverse complement strand
GCTGTTCTGGTTCATAAAGCGCCAGCTTGAGCACTTCGACGGCAAGCGCGACGATGCACGCACCGAGCAGGCCGAGGCAGAGCGCAACGCGGCCAAGCAGCGCGAGGCGGAGCGGGTAATCATCCTAGCCATGAGTCGCACGATGCTGCTGAACAACTACGAGAAATGCGTAGACAAGGGCTACTACTCGCTTGAGGAGCGCGAGGTCTACCACAAGCTGTACGAGGCGTACAAGGACGACGGCGGCAACTCGGTGATAGACGAAATTGCCCCGCGCATACGCAGACTACCGATAGAGCCGCCGAAGGAGGCACACACATGAAAATCAACTGGCAAGTGCGAATAAACAATCCGACGTTCTGGATTGGCCTTATAGGTGCCATCGGATCGCCCGTTCTGGCGTATTTTGGCATCGCGGCATCCGACCTGACGACGTGGGGGAGTGTCGGCGATGCGATTCTGGCGACCGTTACCAACCCGTATCTGGTTGGTCTGGTCGTGCTGTCCGTGCTGTCGTTTCTGGGGGTGGTGGTTGACCCCACGACCAAGGGGCTTGGAGACTCCACCCGAGCCCTCGACTACGACGAGCCCCACGACGATCAGCAAAGAGCAATCTATCTGACCGCAGACGATGTGGACACGCTCAACGACATGCTCAACGACGAGTGGAAGGAATAGGAGGCTAATTATGGTTGATATAGCAGACATTGCCGCACGGATCCACGCAGACATGTGCGAGGATGACCGTAACGGCTACTCTTGGGATCCACGCTTTGGCGGCGATTCTCCGTATGGCAGCAAGACCCTTTGCATTGCTGGAAAGAACTACACCTATAAGCTTGGGTCTTATGACTGCTCTTCGAGCGTTATCACGGCGTGGAAACTCGCTTTGCAGTACACGGCGTATGCTGGCGCTCTCAACGGTGCATCCTACACGGGCAACATGCGCGAAGTCTTCCTAGACTCTGGCCTTTTCTGGGCGGATCGCACGCCTGCAAAGCGCGGTGACGTGTACCTTAACGATGCAAAACATACGGCCATGTGCCAAGACGGTGGGGACGATGGCGTTTACGGCTATGATGCTATGTCGCAGTTCTCCATTAACGAGTACGGCCAAGTCTACGGTGGCGAGGTGGGAGACCAAACGGGACGCGAGGCGTATATTTGCGAGTTCCGTGAGTACCCATGGAATACCACGCTTCACTACAACGGCAATGCCGATATGGAGGGCGATGGCGGCGAGCCTGTTCAGGTTGTCGAGGAACCGCAGAACAACAGGGACGGCGGCACGCTTGTCGTTGATGGCTCTGCGGGATACAACACCATCCTAGACTGGCAGCACCAAATGGGAACACAAGAGGACGGTGAGATCTCTGGGCAGCGCACCGAGAATGCGCAATACTTCCCCGGCATCCTGTCCGTCAAGTGGGAGCGCGACGGCTCAGCGCTGGTAAAGGCTGTGCAAAGGAAGGTAGGCCATCCAGATCCTAATGGCGTGTGGGACGAGTGCACGAGCTGCCTTGTGCAAACCTTCCTCGTTAACAATGGCTACAGCGTAGGCGATAGCGGCATAGACCACTACTTTGGGCATGACTCCGTTTGTGGCTTGCAACAATCGCTCAACGATGGGGACATTTGGAGATGAGATACAACCATGACCCGTTTAGCCAAGCAGAGCACGACGATGCGCTAAGGGCGGGAGTGTTTGTGATCGTCTCCATGGCTGTTGTCGCGCTCATCTGCCTTGCGATGATTGCCTATATCCTGTTTAACGTCGTTCCTGCGTTCGTGGACACGGTTGCGTTTGCCATCAAAGGCATGTGGTTCTTGGCGTTTCAGCTGTTCGGCTAACTTTCCTGCTGTTTACAACGTTTTACGTTTCCGCAGGTAAACGGCTTGTTGTAAGCCATTCTAAGGGGTGTTTTAGTTGCCAAACGACTATTTACCCATGGATTTTCGACCATTTTCGACTACGTAAGTAGTGGCATACGACTACTTACGACTAAAGCAATGGCGCAGGCTCCATTATGGAGCTTGCGCCATTTTTCCATTAGTTTGCATTGGATCACATTAGTTCACGCGGCCACATGTGGCCGCGTGAACGCTTTCATTTATGGAAAGAGTTTGCCATCTGGCTTACATCGCATAGTGGCGCTGTTTATGCAGAACAACCCATCCATACGCATCCATAAATACTATTGTAAAGTGTGGAAAAGTGTGTTAAATTTACCCACAACAAGAGACAAAAGCGCAGGTAGTTAGTTTGTCTCTGGTTGCCCCGTATGGCTGGGGGTCAAGGGGTCGCTGGTTCGAATCCAGTCCACCCGACCAG
>CADCPM010000041.1 GCA_902803315.1 uncultured Coriobacteriaceae bacterium | reverse complement strand
GTTACGGGCACGACGTTGTCGTCGTCATCCCATACCTGCGTCATCCCGATCTTGCGGCCAAGAATCGTGCTGACCATACCTAATCCTTACCCTCGGTGGTCATGGGACGGCAACTAAGGAGCACCCTGCTCCCCTCCCCAGCGGACCACATCCGTCAGTCGTTGCGGCATATAGAGACAGCACTCCCCACATACAGCAACTTTGCTAGTGTACACCGTGCCGGGCGTCTCCACAAACTCTTCAGGTGAAGCTGGACCCTAAGTTGGGGACAGTCCCTTAGTTAGCCTTTATGCCTAGCCAAGGATGGCGAGGTGCTCCAGAAGCTTGCGCCACTGCGAGGGAGCCTCTTTGTACTCGTACTCGCGCGTTGTCTCGCGATGGAGTTTCGTCCCGTCTGTGTACTCTATGTCTTCCACCTGCTTGTTGAGGTTGCCGTTCTCGTCATACGAGAAGCTCGTGTTATTGGTGTACTCATCGCACTTGGCAACGCAAGAAGCCGGCTTGCCATCGTTGCCGTCCTTGTATTCGTAGGTAACGTCCAGCACGCGGGACTCGCCTCCATCAATGCTAGCCGTCGCGTGCTCGGAGGTGGGGAAGCCGAGCTCGTTGTAGGGCATCTCGCTAGACCTCTTTACCTCGATCTCGGTGCCACCTTCGGCAGTCTGCTTGATGACGTAGTCGTGCGTACGCTTGCTTATGAGCCCCGCATCGGAATACTCGTACGCCGTGCTATCGCTCGTCCCGTCGCTACGCGTCGCGTTAGAGTTTATAGGCTGCCCTTTGTCATCGAGCTTCCATTCAATTTTCTCCGTGAGGGTAGTTTTGTTTGCCTCGTCGCCAACAACATAGCTTACGTTCTCCATCGACTGTGGAAGGCCCTTCTCGTCGAAGGTATTCTTTACTTCCGAGACGCTCTTTGCGCCATTGTAGGTTGTGCTGATCGTTGCGGCCGTCGTGTTTCCATGCTCATCCAAGGTGTTGGCAACCTCGGATTCGGCGGTTGCCGCGTCGCCTTGCGAAGGCTTGTATTCTTCGGTCGTCTTTACCTTTGAGATCACCCACATTCCCTGCTGCGATGCATCGTTTGCAGGTGCCTGAGCCTGCTGAGAGCTGGATGTGGCGCTCGAGCTAGAAGAGCTTGCGCTTTCCTGCGACGCGCTGCTGCTCTGTGCGGACGACCCACAGCCCGCGAGCCCAATGGTCCCCACCATGGCGGCAGACACAAAGAGCACCGCAATCCCGCGCCTACCAACGTATGCCCTCTTTCCGTCGTTCAACATACTCATCCCTTCTTTCATCATGCTGCAAAGCCATTAATAGGTTACCAGTTGGCAGCATCCCACAATCTCACAACTTGGCAGATGGCCTCAGGCGCCTTCGCCCAAGCAGTATGAGCAATGGGGATACTCCCCTTTGCCCGTGCAGGCAAAGGGGAGTATCCCCATTGTCTTTCTATTTTTATTTGTATTACGCGTCTATGCCAAGCTGGAAGGCGCGAAGGTTCGGCTCGAGCAGGTGCTGGCGCTTGGGCGGCACGCACTTGGAGATCGCGGCGTCCACTACCTCGCGCTCGCAGAAGTTATCGAGCGACCAGAGCTTGCCCAGGCAGATGATGTTTGCCAAGCCCTTGAGGCCCTCGGCCTCGGCAATCTCGGTTGCCTTGAAGGCGGCCACCGTTACGTCGTCGGCGAGCTGCACGCCCTCCGCGCCGTTCATCGCCAGCGTCGTGTCGATAACAATGGACCCGCCAGGCTGTACCGAGGCGGCGAACTTCTCGACGCTCGGCTGGTTCATGGCGATGAGGGCCGTCGGCTTGGTAATAAACGGCGTGCCAATGGCGTCGTCGGAAAGCGACACGCTGCAGTTGGCGGTACCGCCACGCATCTCGGGGCCATAGCTGGGCATCCACGACACCTGTCGGCCATCGATAAGACCGCAGTTGGCCATGATCTTGCCCGCGAACAGCAGACCTTGTCCGCCAAAGCCCGAAAGCACGCAGAGCATCTCGTGGTTGAAGTCAGCCATCGTTAGGCCTCCTTTCCCTGTTGCGCAATGGGGCAGTCCTTGGCGCGCTCGAGCGCGGCCTCGGCGGCGTTGGCAAAGCCGTCGGCCGTCACGTCCTTGTACACGCCAAGCGGGTAGTACGGCAGCATGTTGTCGCGCAGCCACTGGAAGGCGTCCTGCGGGGTCATGCCCCAGTTGGTCGGGCAGGTGGCGACGACCTCGACCAGGCTGTAGCCCAGCCCGTCGATCTGGGTCTGGAAGGCCTTCTTGATGGCCTTCTTGGCAGCCAGGATGTGCTGGCGCGAGTCGCAGGTGACGCGCTCCACGTAGGCGACGCCGTCGAGCGTGGAGAGCATCTCGGCCACGCGCACGGGATAGCCCACCTTGCTCACGTCACGCCCGTAGGGCGAGGTCTGCGTGACCTGGCCGGGCAGGGAGGTGGGGGCCATCTGGCCGCCGGTCATGCCGTAGATCGCGTTGTTGACGAAGATGACGGTG
>CADCPM010000040.1 GCA_902803315.1 uncultured Coriobacteriaceae bacterium | reverse complement strand
GCCCGCATGGGCGGGGCCGGCTCAGCCCCGCAGAACCGCCAGGCAAAGCGCAACAGCCGTCCCAAGAAGAAGGGCAGGCAGAAGAAGCGCCGCCGTTAGAGAGGCGTCGGGAAGATAGGGCAATCTGCCAACCCGCGTGCCGTCACAAGGCTAAAAAGGTCGCGCCCCAACGGAAAGCTACCGTTGGGGCGCGACCCCTTTGCTGTGCTTATGTGTGCTCACCGCATTACCAGTGAACGACCACGGGGTCGCCAACCTCTACGATGCCCCAGAGCGCCTCTGCCGACGAATAGGGGAGGTTCACGCAGCCATGGCTTCCGTCGTAGGTATAGATGTTGCCGCCGAAGGCTCCGCGATTCGCGTCATGCAACCCCTCGCCGCCATCGAAGGGCATCCAGTACGTTACGGGCACCTCGTAGTCGGGCTGATTGTCACCGTTATAGTCGAGGCCCTTGAGTACCTCGGGCGACTTCTTCAGGTAGACGAAGTACACGCCCGTATCGGTTCCGCCGCCATAGATGGGGTTGCCCGATACGCAATTGGACTCCCAGATAACGTTGGACGACTCGTCATACATGCGTACGTACTGCTCGGAGAGGTCGACGTCAATGTAGCGAGCGGGCCAGTCCTGCTTGCCTGGGTTCCAGGTTGCGGCCGTCTTGAGCATGGGGACTTCAATCGGGTTCGTGTTGTTCGTTTTGAGGTTTCCGCTGATGATCTCGGTGAGCGAGTCGCTATCCAGGCTCCAGCCGTAGTCGTACTCTTCCGAGCCGCCCTCTACCGTTATTTCCTTGCCATCGGGACGCGTGTAGGTACGGGGCTTTCCGGTTGTGTCGAACTGTTCGGAAAGCGGCCCATGGCACCATTCCTTTACCGCATCGGTGTTCACGTTAATGTTGCTCTGATCGTCGAGCGTAAACCAGCCTGACATGAGCTTCTTGTCTATGGTCGTCGCGTCCTTGTTTGCGATACGCAGCGTGATCTTCTTGTCGAGCATGCCGTTGACGGTATCGATGTTGCCGTTGAGCTTTTTGTCGTCCTTGGTTATGGTTGGCTGTACGAGCTCCTTGTTACCGAGCTTGATATCGGTTTGAAGCGTGCTCACGGCCTGAGACACTACGGGAACGACCGCGTCGGGATTGACCGCCGTGCCCAGCGCATCGGGCACCACTACGAACTTGCCAGCGCCCTCGTCGTATTTCATGGTGGCGTTGGTGGGTTGGGAAGCCCCCTCGTTTGCCTTGCTCACGGCCGCGCGCACGAGCTCCTCCAGCTTGGCCTCGTCAAACGTTATGGCCTGATCGACCACGTAATCGTGCTGCTGGTTGAGCTCGAGTGGCCAACGCCATGCGTCAATTTGCTCGGATGCCTGCTTACCGTAGGCGTTTCCGTCGTACACGAAGTTGATCTCGGCGCCTGCGACCTTGAGGTCCACGTTGTCGCCGGAGATCGTGGTCCTGTAGTTGTCGCCTATGCTGCTCACATAGGACGAGAGGTCGCTTACCGACATCCCCGAAACGTCCTCGCCGTTAACGGTGGTGTTGGGGAGGAAGTGCGTCGTAAAGTAAAGGCTTACGGCAACGTAGATGAGGACGAGCGCTCCCACAAGAGCCGCGCAGGCAATGAGGACGCGCCTAAGCACCTTCTTCCTGCGTTGCTTTGCGTTCTCGTTCGCCTCCTGCGAAAAAGCGGTCTCGTAGTTGTGTACGCCTTCCGAAATGGGCTCTGCCAAGGGCGTGGCCATGACGGTTTGCTCTTGTGCGGGCTCGACTGGATCGGAGTACGTTTGCGGAGTGGGCGCGAGGCTTGAAAGCGCCGCGGTTTCGGCCATGGCGTCCTCTTGTAGCTCTGCCTTCGAACGCTCTTCCTCCACGCGCTCTGACTCGGCATGTTCTACCTCGGTCGCTGTCGGCATCTCCTGCTCTTGTGTGACGGGGACGCTCGGCTCCGTGGGGCTGTCTTCCGAGACATCGGTGGCGGATTCGGACGAAACCGTCTTCTCAATGTCGCTGGAGGACGCGTCTGGCTGCTCGTCCTGCACTTCGCTTTGCATCTCGTGCGTAACGATGGTTACGTCTAAATCGCCCTCGGATTCGTTTGGAGAGTCGACGGGTGTGGCCTCTGCCTCTGCTGCATTCTCTGTGCTTATGTCGGAGTCAAATGACGGAAGCGACTGAAGCACTTCGCGCATGTGCCTGGCGTTCTTCTCTGGAGACGCCTCGTTGCTCGTGTTAGTATCCATGCATGCTCCCTTTTCAAAGGGACCTCAACGGTCACGTTCTAATGCTTTGTCTTTTGACATTTGCAGAGGTATGTTACCCCATTGGGGAGACGCTAATACGAAGGACGGCTGGCTCCATGACAATTTTACGCTTGAGCGACACAACTGATTCAAGGCTTAAAGCCTATACCAGTCTTACCAACCATCAGCTTCGGAATTCGCTTGACCCCGCTAGGGGCGTGGCCATAGTGGAATCGCAGATTGCCATTAGGGTGGCGCTCGCCCATGGAGTCGAGCCTCTTTCGCTGCTGCTTGACGAGCGCAGGGTGGAGACCATGGCAGACGTGTTGGAAGGGCTGCCGAGCGACGTGCCCGTATTCGTGCTCCCTCCCGAAGAGGCACAGCGACTTACTGGCTATAGGGTTACCCGTGGGGCCCTCTGCGCCGTGCGTCGTCCTGCGCTGCCCAGTATGGCGAACCTATTGGATGATGCGCAAAGGGTCGTGGTGCTTGAGGGGATCACCGATACCTCAAATGTGGGAGCGGTGTTTCGAAATGCGGCAGCCCTGGGTGCCGACACCGTGATCGTTGCACCGTCTTGCGCCGACCCCTTCTCACGAAGGGCTATACGCGTGTCCATGGGGAATGTGTTCCTCATAAGGTGGTCCTATGCGGAAGGGCCTTGGCCGTATAGCCTTTTTGACGAGTTGGAGGCACGTGGTTTTGTGCGAATTGCCCTTGCCTTGGACGATAATGCGTGCAGCCTGCGAGGGATGCGCGAACAGGTGGGGGAGAGAGTGGCTCTGTTCTTCGGGGCGGAGGGGAGCGGTCTGAGCGAAGAGGTGATTGGGGGTTGTGACAAGACGGCCATCATTCCCATGGCGAGCGGCGTCGACTCTCTGAACGTTGCGGCCTCCACCGCTGTTGCCATGTGGGAACTTTTCGGGGCCTAGTGCGTCTTTTGCCTGCTGGCAGGCCGATTTGTGCGCGCTAAATAATGCCCGCTGCTGCGGCGAGCACCGACACAACGGTCTTTGCGTCCTCTATGAGTCCTGCACGGATGGCCTCAACCATGTCTGAAACGGGCAGCCACACCACATCCACGAGTTCTCCCTCGTCGGGGCATGCCTCACCTTGCGAGAGGTCGTACGCAACGAATATCCGGGTCTTCTCGTCGTTGAACCCAGGGGCACCTGCGGTGTTCCCCAGCAGTTCAAGCCTGCCAGCGACAAGGCCGGTCTCTTCCGTGAGCTCTCTGGCAGCGCACGTAGCTGGGTCTTCATTGGGATCAAGCTTGCCCGCGGGAATCTCCAGGGTCATGCGTCCCAAGGCGACCCTATATTGGCGCACCAAACAGATCTTGCCCTCGCGAACGGCGCAGACACCCGCGCCTCCATGATGGCGCACGATCTCGCGCATGTCGTGGCTCTTGTCTGGCAGCTCCACTTTGAGGTGCTCCACCGCAAAGATTTTACCCTGCCATTCGCGGTCGCAGGACACTACCTTCTCTATCAGGCGCTCATCTGGTTCAAGAAGTTTTTGGATATTGTCTAAGGCCATATGTTGTCCCCTCCATGTTACAAGACGCCGATGGCGCAAAGAATTGTGGATGATATCACGTGTGTTTATGGCTATCATATTCTAGCTTATGAGTATGGTGTAGGGACGGTGTGCAAATGGCAAAAGCAAAGGGCTCAGTGCGCGTAATAGGTCGCAAGAACGAGACCATGTATGTTGAAGACGAAGAGCTGTGCTTCAAAACCGCAAACGAAGTGCAGCGCATGCCCTTGGAAGGCGTTCGCGACATGAGCATTTTGAACGTCGAAGAGGCGCGGGAGAGTGTTAGGACCACAGACCTCGTCTCGTATGGCGCGTGGACCGAGGAGATGCCTTCGACTGGTGGCAATTCTGCATTCCTCGTTGCACGGGGTAGGGCAAGCCTCTGGGTGATGGAAATAAACAAGAGCCAAGTGCCCAACGCCAGCAAATTCGTGAACAGAGTTAAGCCAAAGCCGACGGAGGAGAACGACGAAAGCAGGCTGTGGGTTCCCAACCGTGCGATTAACACGCCTTTGGGCGCGGTGTTTACCATAGGGTCAATCTTATGTGTTCTGTTGGCGATCTTTATGGTGTTCACTTTCCAGCAGCCATTGCTCGGACTGCTCTTTGCCGGCGCTGCGATCGCCATGTTCGTAAACATTAAGTAGAGCCTCATTTTCCTGTGCTATGCGAGGGGAAATGCCAGCGGGGCACCTTGGCAGAAAGGGTTGTCTTACCATTTCTTCCAATCGCAACCGAGCACGAAAATCACCATGGACGAAAAACGTCAGTATGGCTATACTTTGACCGCAGCGTCATCGACGCATAAAGAGCGCCCTTAGCTCAGCTGGATAGAGCGGCGGACTTCTAATCCGTAGGTCGGGGGTTCGAATCCCTCAGGGCGCGCCACAAAATGCGAGGTCAGGGCTTTATTGCCCTGACCTCTTTTCTTAGATGCTGGATATGGGACATGCATAGTGCGCATAATAAAAAAGGTCAGACATAATGTCTGACCTTAGTACTCGATGGTGGGCGGTCAGGGGTTCGAACCCTGGACCTTGGGATTAAGAGTCCCCTGCTCTGCCAGCTGAGCTAACCGCCCGTGCACCTTCAAGAATGGGGTGGGTACAGGGGCTCGAACCCTGGACCTCCTGAGCCACAGTCAGGCGCTCTGCCAACTGAGCTACACCCACCAAGTTGGCCACCTCTTGAAGCAGCGAAGAATATTATCCACAACTACACGTGTCTTTGCAAGTGTCTTTTTGAACTTTTTTTATCGTGCAAAGAAGAACATCACTAAAGCAGCAACCATCAAGATGATGGCCACAATCGGTTGCTCGAAGGTATACAGCGTGAAGATGGCACCAAGGATGCATACGATCTCACCTATGACCATCAGACCGCCCAGTGGCGTGTCGATTGCACGCTTCTCCTTTTTATCCCCCTCCGGTTCCCCTTCCGCCG
>CADCPM010000039.1 GCA_902803315.1 uncultured Coriobacteriaceae bacterium | reverse complement strand
GCATCTCCATGAGGGTAAAGCCCTTGTTGCCGCGCTTCTTGAGCTCAGCGCGCCTTTTCTCCAGGTAGTCCTTCATAATCCACCTCTCGGACCGAATTGAATCATCGCAGCTCAAGAGCTTGTCTCATACTTTTCTGGTCCCAAATCGTCCCTTCTTTATTAGGGACCGTTTAGCTCACATTCTCCAATGGGCATCGTTTACACGAGCGAGCGTTGGTTTTGCTAACAGCGAATTGGTGTTTGCTGCAAATCGTCGTGGTGAGGCCGCGTTCTCATAGCGAGCAATCCAAGGACGCTTCGAAACCGGGACTCTGGCAAACACGCGCCGCTGCTTGCGATTTGGTGCGCACTTTGCCAAGGGCCGGGCGCACTTTCCTTGGGACGGGGAGGGCCGTGCGCACTTTTCGCTCCACGAACGTCCCCACCGTGCGCACAAATGGCCGATTTGTGCGCACGGCAGGGAGGGTTGTGGGCCGAGAAGTGCGCCCAGCAAGGCCGATCATGAAGGGCATTGCCTTCCCCAAGCTCAAGCCACTGCCAAAGGCGTCGCGCAGGACCAAAGCCAAGGCAAGCTATAGCAACAATGCAGCTAGCCAATCGTACGCATCAGCAAAGGGATGCTCTTGCCAGGCGTCCGCAAGCATGCTGGCTAATACTTGCTCAGACGGCCTGTCGTAATGCCTGCCCGTAACGCCTTCGCCCACATGTCCCATCATGGGCTCAATAACCCATGGAGGAAGCCTAAGCACCCATCGAGCATTTGTCTGCCAGGTCTTTCGCAGATTCTTGAACAGATGACACTCCACACCGCGTGTCAAAAGGCGTTCGGTAAAGTAGGCGCGCAGCTCTCTTTGCGTAGCGAAACGGCGGTGGCTTGGGTGCGTGAGGTATTCCCCTGGGCATGCGCCACGGCGCAATTGCCACAAGCGCCGAGCGGGGCATCCCGCCAGAAGTACCCAGCGATTGCTCCACCTGTTCTTCGTGCGATTCGTTTCGCGACCTTGTGCGTCTATCTGTCTTTCGATGCGCGCAAAAACGATTGGCACGCAGCCAATCGAGGTGAATTGCAAATCGCCAGCTTGTACGCCCAACGCTTCGCCAACGCGACAGCCACCGAATCCTGCAAGCAGCACAGCTGGCTCGATCCATGTTCCCCAGCATGCGTGCCAAACGTCACCGAGCTCTGCGGGCGACCAAACGCCATCGTCCCTATGCGCCGTAGTGGCAGAAGAGGGAAGAAGGTATCGTATGGCAAGCGGATTGGTGGAGATGATTCCGTAGCGAGTGGGATAGTCGAGAATTTGTCGCATGAGCTGCAGGCTTGACTTTGCGGCAATGCGTTTTAGCTCAAACAGCCACTGCTGTACCTCCAGCGGGCGCACCTGAATAACTTGAACGTCCGACCAGCGCATACGCACGTGTCTGTTCCATGTGCTTCGATACTGGGTCAGAGATTGTCGTGCCAAGTCTCCTTGGCTCACCATGCGCTCCCTATCGGGCAAATACCAGCGCTTCCAGCAATCTCCCATTGTGGGGCATGGCGCATCTTGCGTGTGTTGCAAGCGCAGCTCTGCGAGCCGTTCGCCCGCTTGCTTGCGCGTTCCGCGGATTGTTTCTGAGCAGCGTCGGTATCCCGCGGCGGTCTGTGACCAATAGCGCAGGCGCCAAACTCCCTTGCGAACTTGTGTTACGTTGCCCCAGTCGCTTCGCATCCTGTGTGTTCGTGCCATGTTTCCTCCCTTGGTTTGAAATTAGGCGTGGGAGGAGCATGACATTTTGACCGTTGTGCTCTCGGTTTTATTTTGGGACGCGACTGGGACGCGTTTGTTGTATAACTGTGATTGATTGTGTGGCGCTCCGGCGTCCTCGTGCGACGAGCGCTGGGATTGCCGCTTCCGTGCGTTGCATCGCGGCATAGGCATAGGGTACCATCGGAATCTGCGTTCCAAACGCGCGCGCCGCATTCGGCGGCGTGCCTACGAGAGGAGAAACGCATGAATTGGTATGACGAGTCGGTCGTGTATCAAATCTATCCGCTTGGGCTTACGGGTGCCCCCTACGAGAACGACGGCGTGCAGTCTCACAGGATTCTGCAGCTCATCGATAACGGCTGGATCGAGCACCTGCAAAGAATGAACGTCAACTGCGTTATCTTGAACCCCGTGTTCGAAAGCGAGGCTCATGGCTACGACACCATAAACTACAGCATGGTGGACGTGCGCCTGGGAAGCAACGAGGACCTGCGCACGATGGTGAATGCCTTCCACAAGGCGGGCATACGCGTGCTTCTTGATGGCGTGTTCAACCATGTGGGACGCAGCTTCTGGGCGTTTGAGGACGTGCGACAAAATCGCCAGGCGAGCGAGTATGCCACCTGGTTCAACATCAACTGGGACGGCAACAACGAGTACGACGATGGCTTTAGCTACGACAACTGGGCGGGCGTGCCGTACTTGGTAAAGCTCAACCACGGCAACTTCGATCTTAACGACTACTGCGCCGACGTCATTCGCGAGTGGGAGCAAGAGTTTGACATCGACGGCCTGCGCCTGGACGTGGCCTATTGCCTGGACATCGGCTTCCTTGGCTACCTGCGTCAGATCGCGGACGAACTCACCAAAAAGCGTGGCGAGAAGTTCTTGCTGCTCGGCGAGACCATGTTCGGCGACTACAACCAGTGGATGGGCGATACCCTGTGCGACACGGTTACCAACTACGAGTGCTACAAGGGCCTGTGGAGCTCCATGAACGCGGGCAACATGCACGAGATTGCCTATGCGCTCGAGCGCCAGAGTGGTGACAAGCCCTGGGACCTGTATACCGGCAAGCACCTGCTCAACTTCGCAGACAACCACGACGTGCCGCGCATTGCGACCCAGATCGCGAAGAAGGAGCTGCTCAAGCCCCTTTACGGCCTTATGTTTGGCATGTGTGGTGTGCCCTGCATCTATTACGGCAGTGAGTGGGGGATCGAGGGAGAGCAGAAGTTCGGCGACCACGAGATTCGCCCCGCCCTCGAAGCACCCGAGTGGAACGAGCTCACGGATTGGATCGCGGCGCTGGCAAAGGCCAAGCGTGAGAGTCCTGCGCTCACGATGGGCGACTATCACGAGCTGCAGGTGCAGCCAACGCAGCTGGTATTCCAGCGCGAGGCGGAGGGCCAGCGCGTGATCGTGGCCATAAATGCGTCGGATCAGACGGCGCATCTGCACTTTAACGCGAACTGCGGTCGTGCGGTGGACCTCATTACCGGCGAGGACCACGACTTTGGCGGCGGCTCGGAGGTCGAGCCGTACAGCTGTCACTTCTGGCTCTGCGAGCGGTAGGGCAGCAGGTGGCGGTGGCTTAGGGACAGGCCCCGAGTTAGGGTTGGAAACCCTAACTCGGGGCCTGTCCCTAAGCCACCGCCGCAAACCGCTGAGTTGGGCTTACTTCTCCTGCACGTGCTTGCCAGAGAGGTGCTCTATGGTGAGCTCGAGCACGGCCACGCGACTGAAGCTGCGTGCTATGTCGGCCTCAACCTCCTCCGCGGTGGGGAAGTACTTGTTTCCCAGCTTCCGCAGCGCATAGAGCATGGCTTCCTCGTCCGTAATGCGGCGGATGCGGCCAAACGCCACTACCGAATTGAAGTAGTACCACCATTCGCCGGGCTTCTGCTCGCCCTCGTCCAGCACGCAGAAGCTGCACTTGTCGGATGCCTTGATGGCGTCGAGCTTGTGTCCCGTTACGGCGCTGTGAAAGTAGATCTTTCCGTCCTCGTACACGAAGTCGAGCGGCACGGTGTAGGGGTAGCCGCCGTCTCCCAGAACGGCAAGCACGCCGCGCGGAGCGGTTCGCAAGATCTGCTCGCAGGTCTCTTTTGGAAGCTGTTGTTTGTGTCGACGCATCTCTCTGAACATGGATCCCCCTCGTAGAAGTCATGGCTGCCTTAGGTAAGGAACGGTTTGCAAATTGCCAATACCCCTCGCCTGTGCTGCGGTCGCCTGCGGCGACTCACGAAGTGAGCGAGCGAAGCGAGCGCGGAGCCGCATGCGACCGCAGCGTAGGCGAGGGACATGCAATTCTACAAATTGAATGGGTTGCCTACCGCCCAAGAAAGCTCGGATGGTATGTGCACTAATTGTAGTAGTATGGTCGCATGAATCTCGGATTCGGAGGAACGATGGAAATTACAAAAAGCCAAGAAGGCGAAAAACTTGTAGTATTGGTATCTGGACGACTGAATACGGGCACTGCTCCGCAGCTGGATGCCGAACTCTCGACGCTGGTGACTCAACAAGACGCTCTTGTCTTGGATTTTTCTGACCTTGCCTACATCTCGAGCGCTGGACTGAGGGTCATCCTTTCCACGCAGAAGGCGATGAGCCGAAAGAAGGGCTCGCTTGTGGTACGCAACTGCAAACCCGAGATCCTTGAGGTATTCGAGATGACGGGATTCGTTGACTTCCTAACGATCGAGTAGAACGTGGCTCCCGAGACGGTCCTTCAGTTTGCCTTAGCCACCATGTTGCCCGTGGTGGCTACCATTGCGTTCATCTTGCTACAGCGCAAGACTCGATTTGGTGGACTAGGATTTTGGCCACAGCAGATAGTCATAGGCATCGTGTTCGGCTCCATCGCGGTGTTTGGCACGGAGTTTGGCATTAACGCGTACGGCGCGACGATGAACGTGCGCGATGCCGCGCCCATTGTGTCTGGCCTGCTGTTTGGTGGTCCCTCGGGCATCATCGCCGGCCTTATTGGCGGCATTGAGCGCTGGTTCTCGGTTCTCTGGGGTCGCGGCGAGTTTACCCAGGTTGGTTGCTCTTTGGCAACCGTTGCCGTTGGCTTTTACGCGGCGGCACTGCGCAAGTTCATGTTCGACGGCAAAAAGCCGTCTTGGGTCATGGCATTGGCAATTGGCGTGGTGGCGGAGGTCCTGCACCTTACGCTCATATTCGTAACCAACATGGATGCCATGAAGCAGGCGAT
Organism: uncultured Coriobacteriaceae bacterium; assembly: GCA_902803315.1. Classification (GTDB taxonomy): domain Bacteria; phylum Actinomycetota; class Coriobacteriia; order Coriobacteriales; family Atopobiaceae; genus RUG440. The sequence continues at coordinate 31,789 of CADCPM010000039.1, read as the reverse complement.
TATGGTGGTTCGCGCCTGCACGATGCCCATGCTGTTGTGCAACGGGCTTTCGGTGATGTTGTCGGTAATTGCGGCGATGCTTTTGAGCGGTGAGAGCCTCAGGAACAAGGTGCCAGAGGAACGCGCCATTGCCCAAACGGTGCAAACCAGCATGTTTGTTGCGGTGCTCATTGCGTTTATTGCGACGAGCGCCTTTACATTCCTGCTCCAGTCTTCGCTCTCCAGCCAACAGGTGGACGAGCTGCTAAGAATAAACATAGATGACATTCGAACCGATATTGACCAGACGGCGGATGCCAATCTGCTCGCTATCGCACGCAAGGCGGCGGAACGCATTGGCTCTGTTGAGGCAGCAAAAACGATGTCGCTCACGGAGCTGGCTCACGAGCTGGGCATATCCGAAATCGACGTAGTGGACAACAGCGGGAAGATCGTCGTAAGCACGTTTTCGGATTTTGTTGGGTACGACATGGGATCCGGCGAGCAGTCGAGGGAATTTCTCCCGCTGCTGGACGGCACGCACACCGAGTATGTGCAGGACTTTCAGCCCATGTCGTACGACCAGAGCGTCCTTCGCAAATACGCGGGCGTGGCAATAGGCGACGGCTTCGTACAGGTGAGCTACAACGAGCAGGAGTTCCAAGCGCAGATTGGTTCGCAGATCGTTGGCATAACCAGTAACCGCCATGTGGGCGAGAGCGGAAGCGTTATTGTTTGCAACGCACACGGACAGGTGGTGAGCTCCCTAAACAACGCGTCGAGCGAGTCTTTGGAAAACACGGATCTTGGCGCCGCGGTTAAGGCAAACGCGCCCAACACGGTGTTCAAGAGCACCTACGATGGCACGCCGGTGTTTGCCATGTACAACAGGACGGAAGCCTACCTCGTCATTGCCATCATTCCGCAGGCTGAGGCGGAGTTTTCGCGCAACACGGCCGTGTTGGTGAGCTCCTTCATGGAGATTCTCGTGTTCGCCGCGCTCTTTGCCGTTATCTACTACCTCATAAAGAGGCTGGTGGTGGACAACATCCGTCGCATTAACGCCACCCTGGGCGAGATTACCGCGGGCGACCTGAACGCCTCGGTGGACGTGCGCTCGAACGAGGAGTTCGCGTCGCTTTCCGACGACATAAACGAGACGGTCGCGGCACTCAAGCGCGCGATTGCGGAGGCGGCGGCGCGCATTGACGCAGAGCTTGAGTATGCGCGGACCATTCAGCGGAGCGCCTTGCCCATGGTGTTCCAAACGTATCCGCCGCACTACGATTACCAAATATACGCAAGCATGGACGCCGCCAAGGAGGTCGGTGGGGACTTCTATGACCTCTACCTGCTTGATGACGATCATCTGGTGTTCTTGATTGCCGACGTAAGCGGCAAGGGAATCCCGGCAGCCATGTTTATGATGCAGGCAAAGACCATACTCAAGAGCTTGGCCGAGGCGGGGCTGGAGCCCGATGAGGTGCTGACGCATGCGAACGACGAGCTGTGCGCAAACAACGAGGCCGAGATGTTCGTAACCGTGTGGATGGGCATCCTGGACCTGCGGACGGGCAACGTGAAGTTTGCCAACGCCGGGCACAACCCGCCGGCCATTGCCCATGCGGGAGGGAAGTTCTCATTCCACGTGGTGCGTCCCAATCTCGTGCTCGCCGGCATGGAAGGCATACCATACAAGCTTCATGAGCTTACGCTGCAGCCAGGCGACACCATCTTCCTCTATACCGATGGCGTTACCGAGGCAACCGACACCAATGACGAACTGTTTGGAGAGGATCGCCTGCTATTGTCGCTTGACGCGCGCGAATCTCAGAGCGTGGAGAGCATTTGCAAGGGAGTCCATGGCGATGTGGACGAATTTGTGGGAGATGCACCTCAGTTTGATGACATTACGGTCTTAGCGCTCAAGTATGTGGGAAGGAAAGACAAATGATGAAGCTTAGGGTAAAGTCTACGATTGAGAACGTCGACCTCCTTACGGAATTCGTGAACGAGCAGCTTGAGGGCATGGATTGCTCGACGAGGGCCATGACGCAAATAGACATTGCACTCGACGAGCTCTTCTCCAACATCTGCAACTATGCCTATGGCGGGAAGATAGGCCATGTGACCGTGTACGTGGAGGAGCTTGAGGACGAGGGGGCGGTGCGCATAACGCTTGAGGACGAGGGAATTCCGTTTGACCCGCTGTCGCACGAGGACCCCGACATTAGCCTTGGCCTAAAGGACCGAACCATTGGTGGGCTGGGCATCTTCATGGTCAAACGCACCATGGACGACGTGAGCTATGAGTACAAGGATGGCCTCAACATGCTTACGGTAGTTAAGGCGCTGTAAGGCAAGCGGCACACTTGAACCAGGTATAACTGTGCCACCCTCAATCTTGGGTTGGGGGTGGCACAGTTATACCTGGTTCAAGTGTGCCATTGAGATTTTTCTAATCTGATAAATCCTAGCAAAATACTAGGAAATACTGCTATCCTCATAGCTGTTGAAGCCTACAGAGAGGATCTGCCATGCGGGGAGAGCAGCTTGACCGCCATATTGAGGCAATCATGCAGGGATACAAGAAGGAAGAGGAGTTCTTTGCCGAGCACAGGCACATCTTCCCTCGCAGGTCCACCACATACGAGCTTTTCTATGCCATCCGCGCGTTGCTGTTTCCCGGATACTTTGACGACGAGACGCCGGCAGGCACGAGCACCAAGACATTGGTGGGCGAGCGCGTGCTGCACATCAAGCGCCTGCTTGCCGAGCAGGTCGAGCGGGCTCTGAGGTATGAGGATTGGAGCCTTCCGGAAGAGGAGGCACATGATCGGGCGCATGCCATTGCGGAGGAGTTCATCGAGCAGCTTCCGCGCATCCAGGCCCTTATCCTCAAAGACGCCGAGGCCGCGTTCCAAGGCGATCCCGCGGCAAAGAGCAGGGAAGAAGTCATCCTTACCTATCCGGGGATGATGGCAATTTTGGTGCATCGCATTGCGCACGAGCTCTACATTCGCGACGTGCCGCTGATTCCGCGTCTCATGAGCGAGTACGCGCATAGCCGTACGGGAATCGACATCAATCCTGGGGCGACCATCGGCGAGTATTTCTTTATCGACCACGGCACAGGCGTGGTTATTGGCGAGACGACCGAGATCGGGCACCATGCAAAGATATACCAGGGAGTGACGCTTGGCGCCACCTCCACCCGCAAGGGACAGCTGCTCTCGGGCAAGAAGCGTCATCCCACGCTGGGCGATTACGTAACGGTGTATTCCAACGCCAGCGTGCTGGGAGGAGACGTGTTTATTGGGTCGGGCTCGGTTATTGGCGGCAGCGCGTTTGTGTGCGAGTCTGTGCCGGAAAACGCGCGTGTGGGCGTAAAGGACCAGGAGATCGTGGTGCGAAAGATGGGCGAGCCCGAGCCGGTGTGGTGCTACGAAATCTGAGCGCGCGTGGGGCGCACCTCCTTTGGCGTAAATTGGTAGAATCCTTGTGCGAACCTAGACTATGGAGGAGAAAACATGCCCCTGCAGACCTCGCTCTTTGGTGACGACATGAACCTGGATGCGGCTCTCGACCAGCCGAGTCCCGCCCAACGTGCGGCCGAGCTCAACGAGACCTTGTCACGTGCGGCCTATAACTACTATGCGCTTGACGCTCCCACTATGACCGATGCCGAGTTCGATCGTCTCCTGCAGGAGCTCATCCATCTTGAGGACGAGCATCCCGAGCTGCGGAGCGAGAACAGCTACACGCAGCGCGTTGGTGGCTTTGTGGGCGAGCAGTTCGAGGCGGTGCGTCATGCGCGCCGCATGTATTCCATGGACGACGCCATGGACTTAGGCGAGCTTGACGCCTGGCTGGAGCGCACCGAGGAGGCTTTGGCGCAAATAAGTTCCGAGCCGGTGAGCTACACCTGCGAGCTCAAGATCGACGGGCTCGGTGTGGCGCTCACCTACGTGGACGGTCAGTTCGTGCGTGCCGCCACGCGCGGCGACGGTACCACCGGCGAGCTCGTGACGGCAAACGTGCTTACCATAGATGACGTGCCACGCATGCTGGCTCCGGACGGCATGCGGTCAATGTTGGGCGAAGGGTTTGGCTCGAGCGTTGAGGTGCGTGGCGAGGTCTATATGCCAAAGCAAAGCTTCGTGCGCCTTAACGAGGCAAATGATGCGGCGGGACGGGCGCCATTTGCCAATCCGCGCAACGCGGCGGCGGGATCGCTGCGTCAGAAGGACTCAAACGTTACGGCCGCGCGTGACCTGGCGACGTTCATCTATGCCGTGGCCGACGAGGGGCCGCTTTCCGTAAGCAGTCAGCACGACTTCCTGCAGTGGCTGCGGGACTGCGGCTTTGCGGTAAACGAACATGCGGCGCGTTGTGCGAGCGCGTCGGAGGTACATGCATTCTGCGAGCGCGCGCTTGCGCAGCGAGACGAGTTGGACTACGACATAGACGGCGTGGTGGTAAAGGTCGACTCGTTTGCACAGCAGGAAGCCCTGGGCTTTACGGCGCGAGCCCCGCGTTGGGCTATTGCCTTTAAGTTTCCGCCCGAAGAGAAGCGCACGGTGCTGCGCGACATTCGCATTCAGGTGGGACGCACCGGCGTGCTTACGCCCGTTGCGGAGTTCGATCCCGTGAGCGTTGCTGGCTCCACCATTGCGCGCGCGACGCTGCACAACATAGACGAGATCCGCCGCAAGGACGTGCGCGAGGGCGACACCATTGTGGTCCACAAGGCCGGCGACGTGATTCCCGAGGTCGTTGGGCCCGTGACGGAAGGGGAGGCGGCGGCCGAGCATGCTGGACGCGCCGAGTTCCAGATGCCTGAGCTATGTCCGAGCTGCGGTAGCCCCGTAGTGCGCGAGGAGGGCGAGGTTGCCTATCGCTGCATTTCCATCGATTGCCCCGCGCAGGCGGTCGAGCGCCTTATCCATTGGGGGAGTCGCGGTGCGATGGACATCGATGGCTTGGGAGAAGAGCTGGTACGGCGCATGGTGGCGCAAGGTGTTCTCTCCGACGTTGCAGACTTCTACGACAAGCTGAGCATGGAACAGCTCGCTGCGGTAAGCACGGGTCGCAAGAACAAGGCCGGAAACGACATCGTGGTGGGAAAGGTCGTCGCAAAGAAGATAATGGCCCAGGTGGAGGAGTCAAAGGAGCGCGGGCTGGGTCGCGTGCTGTTTGGCATCGGCATCCGTCATGTGGGCGCAAACGTGGGCATGGTACTCGCGCAGCACTTTGGCTCGTTGGAGAGCCTCGTGCTCGCGTCCGAGGAGGACATTGCCGCCGTTGAGGGCGTTGGGCCAAAGATTGCCACGAGTGTGCGCGAGTTTTTGGACACGGAGCAGAACGTCGCGGTGCTTGAGCGCCTACGCGCTGCGGGCGTGCGTCTGAGTGAGGAGCGTGCGGTGGCGCAGGATGCACCGCAGCCGTTGGCTGGCCATACGTTCGTGCTCACGGGTTCCTTGGAGAAGTTCACGCGCAAGGCGGCGGGCGATGCGCTTAAGGCGCTGGGCGCTAAGGTGACGGGCTCGGTTTCCAAGCGTACGAGCTTTGTGGTGGCGGGTGCCGCTGCAGGTAGCAAGCTTACCAAGGCGGAGCAGCTGGGCATTCCCGTGCTGGACGAGGATGCGCTTGAGCAGATCCTGCAGACCGGAGAACTGCCTGCGGAGTAGAACCCTAACTAAGGGACAGCCCCCAAGTTAGGGTTTTTAAGGTTTCCAATAGCCATTTCGTTCGTTTGTGGACTAAACCCCGCTTTAAGGAGGCCTAAAGGTTGGGGGCATATATTCATCTCAGCAACAAAGGCAATGACGCCTTGGGAGATGATTCATATGGCAGTCCAACTCAACTTCAAGCGCTACGAAATAAAGTACCTGCTCACGTCCGAGCAGCGCGACAGGCTGCGCATCCTTATGGACCGCTACATGGTGCCCGACGAATGGGGCCCCTCCACGGTCTGCAACGTTTACTACGACACGCCCTCGCGCATGCTGGTGCGTCGTTCCAGCGAGCACCCCGACTACAAGGAGAAGGTGCGTGTGCGCAGCTACGGTGTACGCAAGCCGTCGGATCCGGTGTTCGTCGAGCTTAAGAAGAAGTACGACGGCGTGGTGTACAAGCGCCGCTGCACCATGAGCGCCCAGCGTGCCGCCAACCTTTTGGCTGGCCACGGCGACCCGCAGACGCAGATCGAGCGCGAGCTGGACTTTACGTGCAAGCGCTACGGCGGCCTGGAGCCTGCCTTCTTTATTGCCTACGACCGCGAGGCATTCTATGCGGCTGACGATCACGAGTTCCGCATGACATTCGACAAGCGCGTGCGCACGCGCGACTACGACCTGCGCCTCGACGTTACGGATCGAGCCGAGCAGTTCTTGGACGACGACCTTACGCTGCTCGAGGTAAAGGCCGGGGGCGCCGTGCCGCTGTGGCTTGTGGAGTTCCTCTCGGGCGAGGGAATCTACAAGGTGCGATTTTCCAAAGTGGGGATGGCTTGGCAGATGCAGCTCAAGAAGATGCTCGCAAGGCATCGCAATGAGCGGGTGAGCGTAGCGCTTCCTGAATGGCGTTCCGTACCTGCGACTCTATCGACCGCTGGCAAGTTTGTATGTGCGTAGTCCGCGCTGGCAAGTAGGCTTCGCAAATTAGGAAGGAAGCGTTTCAGTATGTTCGAATCGATTTTTGCAACCACCGGCACGACGTCCGTCGAGCTTGGACCACTAATGGTGAGCGTGGTGGTATCGCTTGCGCTGGGCTTTGTTCTTGCCCTTGCCTATTGCTTCCGCAGCAGGCATACCAAGAGCTTCGTATTGACGCTCGCCATCCTCCCTGCCATCGTGTGTGTGGTCATTGCCATGGTAAATGGCAACGTGGGAGCCGGCGTAGCCGTGGCGGGAGCCTTTAGCCTGGTTCGCTTCCGCAGCGCCCCAGGTTCGGCGCGCGACATCGCGTTCATATTCCTGGCAATGTGCATCGGCCTGGTGTCGGGCATGGGCTATATGGTGTGTGCGGCAGTGGTAACGGTGGTGCTGTGCGCGATCGTTATGATCTACCAGGCGATTACGGTGGGTCCGCTTGGTGAGTCGGCAGATCGTTCGCTTCGCATTACCGTTCCCGAGGACCTGGACTTCTCGGATCTCTTTGACGATATCCTGGACAACTACACCACCTATCACGAGCTCGTTACCGTTAAGACCACGAACATGGGGAGCTTGTATCGACTGGTTTACAACATTGGCATGCGCGACCTTTCCCAGCAGCGCGCCCTCATTGACGACCTTCGTTGCCGCAACGGCAACCTGGAGATTGCCATCGCGCACCAAGAGGTGGGAAACGGCGAACTCTAGGGTGCAAATTGCGGGATGAGTGTGGCGGCTCGGGACCCCAAATAGGGAAGAGGCCCCAGGTTGAGATTCCGCGGAACCGAAACTTGGGGTCTGTCTCCTATTTGGGGTCCTATCTAGGGTCCCGATCTTGTCAAGGGGATGGTTAATCGGCGCAGATGCGCGCTTTGTGTTTTGGTGCCTTGGCTCTATATGCTACCTTTATTCCGTCTGCGGATGCCGTCGGAAGGGGTTACATGGGTTTTATCGAAGCACTCGTGTTGCTCCTCATAGGTGTTTCCTGCGGCATACTTTCCACGGTGTTCGACGTTCTGGTTTTGGGGGCCGCGTCGTTCGTATCGCACTTTGCCCTGTGGGTGCTGCTCAATGCCTTGCTGGCAGTGCATGTGGAAAGTCGTCTGCGTGCGATTTTGTGGGCAATACCGTTTAACCTTGGCTACATAGAGAGCTATTTCATTACAACGGTCGCGTCGTTTGAGAGTTACCAGAAGTCCTTCTTGGTACCCTTGGCTGCCGTGGCGATCATCGCCCCTTTGTTGAGCTATGCCCTTTGGACGGCAAAGTCCGAGAAGAACGCCTATGGACGCGTGCTCTCCGTTTTCATCATTATAGGCACCCTGGTTTCGAGCTATTTGGTCAACGGAAAGCTGGGCGTCTATGACTTTGTTATATGCGCGATTCTTACCTATGTGCTGCTTGCCATGCCGGTGCGACGGCTCAAGATAAGTCGCGCGAAGCACCCCGTGAGCGAGATTGACGACCAGGATCTGGTTGCGGCTACGGCGGGCGCGAGCATGGGGGAGAAGCCACCGCGTAAGCCTCGCGGCCCCATCTTCTCCAGACGCCGTAAGGAATCGAACCCAGAGCCAAAGCATGCGAAGGGCGCAGACGTTTCTTCTCCAGGGCGTGAGGTGGAGACTGCAACTGCGACCAAGAGGGTCAATGACAAGCCCAAGGGAAGGCCAAGGCGTGCGTCGTTCTTGCAACGTCGTGCGGAGCGCAAACGTGAGAACGAAGAGCGCAGGGAGCGCTTGCGTGCGGCGAGCCAACGGAGAACGCAGCGGCAAGACGCGTCGGATTCGGCCACCAACGGCATGTCCACGCTCGGCAATGCGCAAAGGGCGCGCCGCAGCACGCGAAGCTCGTAGGTAAACGGGAAAACCCTAACTTGGGGACTGTCCCTTAGTCGGGTCTACCTACGCAGGACGACCGTTGTAGTCGATGCCAGCGACCATAGCCTCGAGTCGCCTTACGTCACCTTCCGCCAGACGCTGCGAGAAAGTCGGCCATGCCATAAGCGCATCGTGGAACAGGTCGGGGAAGCTGGCACGAGAGGCCTCGTTGGTTGCCGGGTTTCTCCAGAGGTGATGCTTCAGATTGGCAAAGGGGCAGCTCTCGTCATGCGTCACGCGGTGAACGTGGGCAAGCAGGTACGAATGCGGCCTCCCGAGGCGCTCTAGGCGTGCGAGCGTGTGCGCAAACTTGCTGGGCGGATCGATAAGGCGATAGAACAGCGCGTAATCCCTTACGGCTAGGCCGTATTCCGTGGCGCCCAATTCCAGCCCAAACACCTGCCAAGCCACTTGGGACAGCATGGTGCCGGCAATGCGGTCTATGCGTTCGGTGCGCGCGAGCGCCTGTGTGCAGGGGGTGTCGAGCACGGTGGCGTTTCGCTTCTCTTGCAGCATCCACACGTCCAGGTCGGCCTCCATGATGGAGTGGATCTCGGAGCTGGCGACAGCGAGCGTGGGGTCTACCGCTATGAGCTCCTCTTGCTGGGCGTATATGAGGGGGTGGCCAATGCTGTCGAGCACATAGTGGGCGGCCATGCCCAAGGCAAAGGCGCGCCCTATGGACTTGTCTTCCTCTGGCAGGTGGCTTACGCAGTTTCGCAGCGTCATGAGTGCCTGCGACATGTTTTCCGCATGCATACGCGTGGCAAACGTGTGACAAGTGCGTGTCACGGCGGGCGTGGTGGAGAAGCGCGCCCAAAACGGATCGGTGCCTTGGTTGCCCAGCAAGAAGGCAAGAAGATCCTCCTGCCCATCGAGGATTCCCTGGGGAAGCAGGCCTGCTGCGTCCTCTCCGAAGAGGTGGTGTGTAATGATTGCGGGCACTCCGTTCACCTCATAGGTTTAGGTGGATAGTCATTTGTGGCATACTTCACAGTAGCGTGAAAACAGATTAGCGTATTTTTTGTGTTGTGGAGAAAAAATGTTTGTAACTGTTGGCTAATCGCTAACAAAGGGAAGGGGTTGACGTTTCCTATGGCTTCTCAACAAAGAGGGCAAGCGGTATTCTCCCGCAGGAAGCCCATCATTTTGCTTACGGGCCTCGTCATGGTTGTTCTCGGCGTGGCGATTCTTATTAATCCCATTACTGCCGTTGAAATGCTGGTTCGCATTATGGGATGGATCATGGTGGCATATGGCGTCGTGACGCTGGTGTCGGCCTTTGTGAGGGGCGATCCTGCGCACAACGCACCCTCGGAGCTCGTACTTGGAATCGCCGCGGCGGCCTTTGGCCTCGTTATGGGCGTGTTCCCCGGGCCGCTCGTCAAGTTTGCCTGGACCATTATCGGAATCCTCGTGCTCCTTACGGGCATACTCGACGTCATTGAGGCGGGCGACTTCCGCCGCGCGGGAAGCCCCTTGGCCATGCCCGCGACCATATCTGGCATCATTACCGCCCTGCTGGGCGTAATCGCCATTGCGTCGCCCATGTTCCCTGCAGGACTTGGCATGGTGCTCGGCGCGTTGGCGCTGCTGGTCGGCGGCATATCCGAGATCATCTTTGGCCTGGGCGCGTAAACCCTAACTAAGGGACAGTCCCCAGGTTAGGGTTTTCCGAAAACCCTAACCTGGGGACTGTCCCTTAGTTAGGGTCTACACGTAAAAGAGCATGTCGTTGTACGAGGGTACGGGCCAGCATTCCTTCGAGCAGATGGTCTCCATGCTGTCGACGGCGGTTCGAAGCGCCTCCATTGCCGGAATGACGGTGTCGCGGTACTCGTTGTCGCGCTCTCCCGGATCGGCAATCTCGCGCGCGGCGGTGTTCTTGTCGTCCAGCTCGGACGCCAACGCATAGATCGAATTCACGCCCTCGGTGAGGGTGCGCGCCAGCTCGCGCTCCACCACGGCGTCTATGCCGAGCTCGGCTTTTGTCGCCACGGCGGTGGCGATGTCGCCGGAGTAGGAAATGATGGCTGGCAAGTACTGGTGGCGCGCCATGTGGACCATCACGTTGGCCTCAATGTTGAGCAGCTTTGCGTATTGCTCGGCCTTGGAGACGTAGCGTGCGTGCATCTCGGCCTCGTTGAGCACGCCGTACTTCTCGAACAACGCGATGTTCGCCGGATCGATGAGCGCGGGGATTGCGTCGGGCGTGGTCTTGAGGTTGGGGAGTCCGCGACGCTCCGCCTCGGCCTCCCACTCGTGCGCGTAGCCGTTGCCGTCAAAGATGATGCGGTGGTGGTCGCGGAACGTGTGGCGCACAAAGCGCATGGCCACCACATAGAAGTCCTCGTCGCTACGCGCCGCCACGTACTCGCAAAAGCGGTCGCACTGCTCGGCCACAGCGGTGTTGAGCACCACGTTGGGGTCCGAAAGGTTCTGCTGGGAGCCGCACATACGGAACTCGAACTTGTTGCCGGTAAAGGCGAACGGGCTCGTGCGGTTGCGGTCGGTGTTGTCGCGGAAGATGTCGGGCAGGGCGGGTACGCCCAGGTCCATGAGCTCGTCCTCGTGGGCCTCGGCATGCTCCTTCTTGATGAGCGCCTCCACCACAGGGGTAAGCGCGTCGCCCAGGAAGATGGACACGATGGCCGGGGGAGCCTCGTTGGCGCCCAGGCGATGGTCGTTGCCCGCCGTTGCCACGCTGGCGCGCAGCAGGTCGGCGTGCTCGTCCACCGCGGCGACGAGGAAGGCCAAAAACACGAGGAACAGCAGGTTATCCTCGGGATGAGGTCCCGGCTCCAGCAGGTTGCGCCCGTCGGCCGAGACGGACCAGTTGTCGTGCTTGCCCGACCCGTTTACGTATTCGAAGGGTCTCTCGTGCTCCAGGCACGCCAGACCGTAGTTGGTGGCCAGCAGCTTGAGCTTCTCCATGGTGAGCAGGTTGTTGTCTACGGCAAGCGAGCCCTGCTCGTAGATGGGTGCCAGCTCGTGCTGGCACGGCGCGACCTCGTTGTGCTTGGTCTTTGCAGGAATCGCAAGCTTCCACAGCTCGTCGTCGAGCTCTTTCATGAAGGCGTTCACGGAGGGACGGATGGCACCGAAGTAGTGCTCCTCGAGCTCTTGTCCCTTGGAGGGCTCGGCCCCAAAGAGCGTACGGCCGCACAGGCGAAGGTCGGCGCGCGCCTCGAAGTCCTCCTCCTTGATGAGGAAGTATTCCTGCTCGGGTCCCACGTTGGTAACGACTCGCTTGGGCTCGATGCCAAAGAGCGCGAGCACGCGCTTGGCCTCGCGCTCGAGCGCCACCTCCGAGCGCAGCAGCGGCGTCTTCTTGTCCAGCGCCTCACCGTTGTAGGAGATAAAGGCGGTGGGGATGCAGAGAACCTCGTCCTTTATGAAGGCGGGACTCATGGGATCCCACACGGTGTAGCCGCGCGCCTCAAAGGTGGCGCGCAGACCGCCGTTGGGGAAGCTCGAGGCATCCGGCTCGCCCTGCACGAGCTCCTTGCCGCTAAAGGCCATGAGCACGGAGCCGTCGTCCTGGAGGGTTATAAAGCTGTCGTGCTTCTCGGAGGTTATGCCGTTGAGCGGCTGGAACCAGTGCGTAAAGTGCGTGGCGCCGTGCTCGAGAGCCCACTCCTTCATGGCGTGGGCCACCTCGTTTGCGATGTCGAGGTCTATGGGCCTGTTCTCGCGGATTACGTGAGAGAGCTCCTTGTATGTGGGCTTGGGAAGGCGCTTGCGCATGTCGGCGTCCGTGAAGACCAGCGAGCCGAACTCCGCCGTTACCCTGTCGTCTGCCATTTTGACCCCTTTCAAGAGTTTAATGGTCGCCATTGTACGCAAAACGGATGGTGGGCGTGTTTCGTGCGGGTAAAGGCATGGTATCCTCACGGGTTTGCGGCGGGTTGCGGGCTTGTGCCATGCCCGCACGGCGGGTAATCTTTGCGCCATTCGCGTCTTTGTCGCTCCTTGCACTACAATGAACGAATTCACCCAGCCCAAGGAGGTACCTATGGCAGACGAAAGAAGAACCATAGCGGTCATAGATGGCAACTCGCTCATGCACCGCGCATTCCATGCCATACGCCAGCCCATGAGCGCCCCGGACGGTCGTGCGACCAACGCGCTCTTTGGGTTCTTCAACATGTTCATCAAGCTCGTGGAGTCCTTCTCGCCCGATGGCGTCATTTGCGCCTTCGACAAGGGCAAGCCTCGCGTGCGCATGGAGATGCTGCCGCAATACAAGGCACAGCGCCCGCCCATGGACCCCGCCTTGCGTGAGCAGTTTCCTATGGTAAAGGACCTGCTGCGCTCGCTCGAGGTGCCGGTGGTGGAGCTCGAGGGCTGGGAGGGCGACGACATCCTGGGCACCCTTGCGCGTCGTGGCGAGGATGCCGGATACGACATGTATCTGTTTACCGGCGACCGCGACATGTATCAGCTCTCCACCGACCACGTGCGCATCGTGAGCACGAAGAAGGGCGTCAGCGACGTGCAGATAATGACGCCCGAGGTGGTGGAAGACCTCTATCACGGTGTCACGCCCGAGCTCGTGCCCGACTTCTACGGTCTGAAGGGTGACTCCAGCGACAACATCCCCGGCGTGCCGGGCATCGGGCCAAAGCGCGCGTCCGAGCTCATTTGCAAGTACGGGTCGCTTGAGGGCGTGATCGAGCATGCGGACGAGGTCAAAGGCAAGATGGGCGAGAACCTCCGCGCCCACATAGACGACGCGCTGCTTTCCCGCGAGGTCGCCATTATTCGAACCGACGCGCCCATTGAGCTGGACTTTCGCGATGCGCGCTTTCCTACGTTCGACCCTGTGGAGGCCGCGTCGGCCTTTGGGGCGCTGGGCTTTACCGGCATGACGCGCCGCATCGCCCGCATGGGTGGCGGCACGGGCGACGAGGGCAGCTCGGCGACGGCCGAGCTCGTGGTGCCCGAGCCCACCAAGGGCGACGCCGCATTGGCCGCGTTCGTTGGTGCCGTGTCCTCGGACGCCTGGTTGGGCGTTGCCGTGCAAGCGGACTCTGCTGCGGGCGGCAAGCCGCAGCTGGCGCTTGACTTTGGCGACGCCGGCTCCGAGGAGTCCCTGGCCCTGTGGGTTTCCACCGACGACGCGTTGCTGTGCATCGAGGGAGAGGCGGCAAAGGCCTCTTTGGTGAGGCTCGTGCGCGAGGGGCACGTGGCCGCGGGCGACGTAAAGGCCATGCTTCATGCCATATGCCCTGCTGACTCGTCGGTGGAGGCGCTGGTTGAGCCGCACGAGCTGGACGCGAATCGCATTTTCGACGTTGCCGTGGCGGACTATCTGCTGGAGTCCGACCGCTCGTCGTTTGGCGTCGGCGAGCTGGTGTCCGACGTGCTCGAGGGCTCGCTGCCTGACGCCACCGACGAGCTGCCCCAGGAGGCGCTCGATGCCTTTGGCGCCCGCGTGCTGGTGCCGGCGCTCACAAAGAGGCTTGAGGAGGACGGCTCGCTCGAGCTCTTCCAAACCATAGAGATGCCCTTGCTCGGCGTTCTTGCCGCCATGGAGCGCACGGGACTCTTTGCCGATCCCGCCAAGCTTCGTGAGCAGTCGGACGAGCTCGGTGCCGAAATCGGGCAAATGGTAGACCATATCTACGAGGCCGCTGGTGAGAAGTTCAACGTGGATTCGCCCATGCAGCTCTCCCACGTGCTGTTTGACGTGCTCGGCCTGCCGACCTATGGCCTCAAGAAGACCCAGCGCGGCTACTACTCCACCAACGCCAAGGTACTTGCTGACCTTGCCAAGACGAGTCCTCTGGTGGCCGAGGTGCTGGAGTATCGCGAACGTGCGAAGATAAAATCGACGTATTTGGACGCGCTGCCCGGCCTCATACGTGACGACGGGCGCATTCACACGACGCTCAACCAAACGGTGGCGGCAACGGGGCGCCTCTCCAGCTCCGAGCCCAACCTGCAGAACATACCCACGCGCTCCGAGCTGGGGCATCGCGTGCGCACGGCCTTTACGGTGCCGGAGGGCAGCGTCTTTTTGGCGTGCGACTACTCCCAGATCGAGCTGCGCCTGCTCGCGCACTTGTCGGCGGACGAGCATTTGGTGCGTGCCTTCAACGAGGGCGAGGACTTTCATGCCGCAACGGCCGCGCGCGTGTTCGACGTGCCGGTGAGTGAGGTGACGCCGGCGCTGCGCAGTCGCGCGAAGGCCGTGAACTTTGGCATCGTGTATGGTCAGCAGGCCTATGGCCTCTCTACGTCGCTCAAGATTGGGCGCAAGGAGGCCCAGGACATGATCGACCGCTACTTTGAGGTGTATCCGGGCGTGCGCGCCTATTTGGACGAGCAGGTGGCGTTTGCGCGCAAGCACGGATACGTGAGCACGATGTATGGCCGCAAGCGCCATATCAAGGACATCAATTCGCGCAACTACCAAATGCGTTCGTTCGGCGAGCGCACCGCCATGAACCATCCCATGCAGGGAACCGCGGCCGACATCATAAAGATTGCCATGATTCGGGTGGCGGACCGTTTGCGCGAGGAAGGCCTTCTTGCCAAGCTCGTGCTGCAGATTCACGACGAGTTGGACTTCGAGGTGCCGGTGGACGAGGTCGAGGTCTTGTCGGCGCTCGTGCGCGAGACGATGGAGGGCGTGTGCGAGCTGCGCGTGCCGCTGGTGGCCGACGTGAGCGTGGGCGAAAACTGGGCGGAGGCTAAGTAGCATGGCGGATGGTGTTATGCGGGTGGTTGCCTACACCGACGGGTCGTCGCGTGGGAACCCCGGACCTGGCGGTTACGGCGCGGTGCTCCTGTACGTGGGGCCCGACGGCGTGGAGCACAGGCGCGAGCTGTGTGCGGGATACGCCCGCACCACCAACAATCGCATGGAGCTGCTTGGTGCCATCGTTGCGCTGGAGGCGCTCAAGTGGCCGTGCGCGGTGGAGCTGCATTCCGACTCGCAGTACGTGGTGAACGCCTTCAACAAGCACTGGGTTGAGGGCTGGCAGCGCAAGGGTTGGAAGACGGCGGGAAAGAAGCCGGTGAAGAATCCCGACCTGTGGCGGCGTCTGCTTGTGGCCATGGAGCCGCACGACGTGCGCTGGGTGTGGGTCAAGGGGCATGCGGGGCATGAGCTCAACGAGCGTGCCGACCAGTTGGCCACCATGGCCGCGGATGGGGAGGCGGGCCCACTGCTCGAGGACGAAGGGTTTGTCTCATGACGGGGGCAGGCAAAGGGGATACTCCCCATTGTCTGATGTTATCGCTGGAGGATGAGAAGTTCATGCGGCTGGCGCTCGAGGAGGCGCGTGCGGCAGCTGCGGAGGGCGAGGTGCCCATAGGGGCCGTGGTGGTGTGCGAGGGAGAGGTGGTTGCCCGTGCGCACAACCGTCGCGAGACGGACCACGACCCCAGCGCGCATGCCGAGTTTAGGGCCATGGTAGAGGCGTCGCAGACGTTGGGGCGCTGGCGGCTTACGGGCTGCACGGTGTACGTGACGCTGGAGCCGTGTCTCATGTGCGCGGGGCTTATGGTTAACGCCCGGGTGGATCGCTGCGTGTTTGGCGCGGCGGACCCCAAGGGCGGTGCGCTGGGGACGCTCTATGACGTGAGCTGCGACGAGCGGCTCAACCACGCGTTCGAGGTCGTGGGCGGCGTGCTGGCGGGCGAGTGCGCGCACGAGCTGCGCACGTTCTTCCGCGCGAGGCGCAAGCAGGCAAAGGGGATACTCCCCATTGTCTGATGTTATTGCCCGATTGTCGTGAATGGGATAGGCGCCGAACGGGTATACGAATGGCACTCCAATTCTTGAGGAAGGGGTTGCCTATGCCGCATCGGGCAAGAGTTTTGAGCGAGTCGGGCTTCTATCACGTTGTTCCAAAGGGAATTGCCGATCAAATCATCTTTTCCGACGACGACGATCGCAATGCCTACCTCACTCATCTTGCCAAAGCAAACCGGGACTACGGCTTACTGATTCACGCCTACTGTCTTATGAGCAACCATGTACACCTTGCCATCTAGGATCCCAAGAGGAACCTCTCTGAGGCGCTCAAATATGTTCACGAAAACTGTGCGCGCTACTATGCAAACAAAATAGGTCGAACGGGTGGCGTCTTTAGGAAGCCCTATTGGAGCGAGCCCATTGAGGATGGCAAGCGACTCGCCTGTGCGGTGCGTTACATACACAACAATCCCTTTGCTGCGGGGATGTGACGCGCGTCGGAGTACGAGTGGAGCAGCGTAAAGGACTATCTTGGTTTGCGAAGCGATGGCCTTTCGTATACGCAGACCATCCTTGACATGGCGGGTGGCGTTAAGGGCTTTGTCGAATTTAGTCGTGCGTCGTCGGCCACCGCCCTTCCCTTTGAGGGGAGCAGGCTTCGGGCTCACTTGAGCGATGACGAAGCCTATCGTCTTGCGGAGAGCATTTTGGGGCACAAACCAAATGTCGGGGCTACCGTCGAGACCGCCCGCATACTCAAGAGCCGCGGCTTTTCTCACAAACAAATAATAAGAATGACAGGGCTTGGGAAGAACCAGGTCGCAAAGGCCTAATAACATCAGACAATGGGGAGTATCCCCTTTGCCTGGTCTTGCGCTAACGGCTATACTGGTCCCCATGTGTACTTCATTTGCCGAGCTCGGGCTAAACGAGCAGATACTCGCCGGGGTCGATGCCCTTGGCTTTACTACCCCAACCCCCGTCCAGGCCGCCGCGATTCCAGCGGTGCTTGCTGGACGCGACGTGGTTGCCTCCGCCCAGACGGGAACCGGCAAGACGGCGGCCTTTGCCCTGCCCGTGCTGCAAAACATACTGCCAGCGTCACGTGCCGCGCGAGAAGAACTTGTCGCGAAGCCAGACGACGCGTCCGACGACGAAGACAATGGCGCTGACGTACTGGCAGATGCCGCGCCCGACGACTCGCTGTCGGTTCCTGCGGATGGGGGCGACGAGACGAAGAAGCCGCGCCGGCGTCGTCGCAGGCGTCATCACAAGAAGGCTCCGGCCGCCTCGGGCGCCTCGCAAAAGGCAGAGGAAAAGCGGCCCGAAGAGGGCACCGCAGCCGACAAGCCCAAACCGAAGCGCCGCCGCAGACGTCGCAAGAAGCGGACGCCGAACCCTGTCGCCAGCTATCGGCGCAAGAATCCCGACGCTCGGCCGTTCGGTCCCTTTGCCCTGGTGGTAACGCCCACGCGCGAGCTTGCGCAGCAGATCGACCGCGTGGTTTCGGTGGTGTGCGAATACACTGCCCAGCGCGCCGTAATAGTGATGGGCGGCACCAAGTTCGAGCGCCAGATTCGCGAGCTCGAGGCTGGTTGCGACATGCTGGTTGCCACGCCAGGCCGCCTGATCGACCTCATGGAGCACGATCACGTGGACCTATCCCACGTGCAAGTTCTTGTGCTCGACGAGGCGGATCGCATGCTCGATATGGGCTTTTGGCCCAGCGTGCGTCGCATCGTAGCGGCGCTTCCAACAAGTCGACAAAACCTGCTCTTCTCGGCGACCATACCGCCTAGCATCAAGTCAACCGTGGACGCCATGCTGAGCGACCCCGTAAACGTCGAGATCGCACGCGTGGGCGAGACGGCGGACACCGTGGAAGAGCATCTGTGTCCCGTGACGCAGGGTCAAAAGGTCTCGCTTCTTCAAGAGCTCATCCGTACCGGTGGCGCCGATCAGGGCAGCACGCCGGAGCGCGTCCTTGTGTTCTGTCGTACGAAGCAGCGTGTGGACGACGTGAGTCGCACGCTCAAGGGTGCGGATTTCTCTGTGGATGTGATGCATTCCGACCGTCAGCAAAAGGCGCGCGAACGGGCGCTGAGCAAGTTCCGCGCGGGCAAATGCCAGGTACTTGTCGCGACCGACGTTATGAGTCGAGGCATCGACGTAAGCGGCATAGACGCCGTGGTGAACTTCGACGTCCCGCTGGATCCCGAGGACTACGTGCACCGCATTGGTCGTACGGGCCGTGCGGGGGCGACCGGTCATGCATACACGTTTGTGGCGCCTGACGAGATAAGCCCGTTGCGCGAGATCGAGTACTTTACGGGTAAGCTCGTGCCCACGTGGGACTTGCCGGGCTTCTCTTATGACGAGGGACGCATTGTGCCCAGCGCCACGCGCTCCACCGTTAAGCCCAAGCGTACGATGTTCAGTGGCATGAAGTCGCGTGGCCGCGGTATGACGGGCGGGCGCTACGGAAGGCATTACTAATAACTGGTGGCAAACTTATTCCTGGTATAGGTGTGCCATCGGCAAGGGGAGAGGCCCATGAAGCAAACACGCCCTTATCCGCAGCTCGTCGTGTCGCGCAAGGCGGCGAAGTCTTTGCGCGGCGGGCATCCTTGGGTCTTTGCGGGGGAGGTCTTGCGAGCGGACCCGGCCACAAACGGAAGCATAGTCGATGTCGTTGAGGAAAACGGCACGTGGCAAGGCGCGGCCCTCTATTCCGCGAAGAGCACCATCCGCGCCCGCATTGTGTCGCGCAACGCAAACGACCGCTTTGACGAGGAGTTTTGGCGTCGGCGGATTGCGTGGGCATGGCAGCATCGCGTAGCCACCATGGGTTCGCGTATGCTTTGCGGCGCCGAGAAGGACACCACCTGCTGTCGCGTGCTCTTCTCCGAAGCGGACGGAGTTCCCGGCCTGACGGTAGACAAGTACGAAAACGTGCTGGTGGCTCAGGTGGGCACGGTTGGCATGGAGCTGCTGCGACCCGTAATATATCCGCTGCTGCTCGACGTGCTACGCGAGTCCGGCGAAGAGATCTCGGGCATATACGAGAGAAACGACGCGTCAGTGCGCAGCAAGGAGGGTCTCGAGCGCTACAAGGGCTGGTGGGACGGTGTTCCCGCCGCCAGCGAGCGGGCTGCCAGCGAGCGGCTGGAAGTGCGCGAGAACGGCTTGCGGTACTGCCTCGATCTGGAAAACAGCCAGAAGACCGGCTTCTTCCTCGATCAGAAGTACAACCGTCGGGTCGTGCGCGAGCTGTCCTGGAACAGGCGCGTACTCGATTGCTTTTGTCACGTGGGGCCGTTTGGGCTCAATGCGCTTGCGGGCGGGGCGGAGTCGGTTCGCTTTGTGGATGTGAGCCAGACGGCGCTTGACCTCGCGCGTGCGAATGCCCAGCTCAACGGGTATTCGGTTTCGGGCGAGCAGCCGCAGGCCTCCTTTACCTGCGCCGATGTGCTGGAATACTTGCCGCAGCTGCGCAATCGTCAGCGTATGCGCGAGGAGGGTGGGCCCTTTGACCTTATCGTCTTGGATCCGCCGGCCTTTACCAAGAGTCGCTCGACGGTGCGCAATGCGGCGCGGGGATATCGCGACATCAACGCGGCTGCGCTTCGACTGCTTCCGCGTGGCGGCTACCTTGCCACGTGCAGCTGCTCCATGCACATGACGCGCGACCTTCTGGCCAGCGCCATTGCCGATGCGGCGCACAGCGTAAACCGCCAGCTCAAGCAGGTGGAGGAGCGCCAGCAGGCGCCAGACCACCCCATTCTGTGGGGTTTTCCCGAAAGCCACTATCTGGATTTCTTCGTTTTCCAGGTCGTGTAGTTGGGGCTGGCCGTAACTTCCGATTTTATGTGCGGCGCCCGGCGCATACAGGCCGAACGCGGGACGGCGCCGACATGGGGCGTCTGAACAGCGACCTCGAAAGAAGTCTCTTTATCCCGTTTTGCGCCTCGGCGGCAAACAATGCCTGTTTGGCGTATTATGTTCGGCGTGCTTTGAGTAAGAGAAGGAGCCAGCATGCCCATAAACGTTGCCGATGGATTGCCAGCAAAGAAAATCCTGCATCAAGAGCGCATCTTTGCCCTGGAGGACGAGATCGCACGCAACCAGCAAATTCGTCCGCTTAAGATGGCCATTCTCAACCTGATGCCGACCAAGATCGAAACCGAGACGCAGCTGCTCAGACTCATATCCAAAACGCCCATCCAGGTGAAGTGCGACTTTATGCGCATGTCTTCTCACGAATCGAAGAACACCTCGTCGGACCACCTGATCAAGTTCTACGACACCTTTGAGGCATTCGAGGACAAAAACTACGACGGCCTCATTATTACCGGCGCCCCCGTGGAGCATCTGTCGTTCGAGCAGGTCGACTATTGGGACGAGTTCTGCAGAATCGTGGACTGGAGCCAGGAGCACGTGTTTTCCAGCATGAGTCTGTGCTGGGGAGCCCTTGGGGCCCTGTTCCATCTCTATGGCATACGCAAGCGCCAGCTTCCCTCCAAGCTCTTTGGCATCTTTCCCCAGCGGCTGTGCGATGAGTACAACTTCCTTACCAACGGGTTCGACGAGGTGCACAACATGCCGCACTCCCGGCACGCCGCGATCGAGACCATGGATTTGGCGGATCATCCCGAGCTGCAGGTTCTTAGCGAGGGCTTTGCCACGGGGCCGGCACTCATCGCCACGCGCGACTTTCACGAGATCTACGTCACCGGTCACTTTGAGTACGGCAGGGACACGCTGGCAGCGGAGTATTGGCGCGACTTCAAGGCGGGCAAGCCCATCAAGGTTCCCGAAAACTATTTCCCCGACAACAACCCGGAGAACCAGCCCATCTTTACGTGGCGCGCCCACGCGAACTTGCTGTATCGTAACTGGATCAACTGGGTTTATCAGATGACGCCCTACGACTTGGATAAAATACCCGAAGAGGTGGCACGCTTGGGCAAGGAAGTGCAGGAAAAGGGTGTGATAGGGAAGTTCTAGCCAGACAGGGGGCGCCCCCATCGTCTGGATTCAATGGTTTGTAAATCACAAAGAGGAGGCACCGTGATCGTTCCCGACATGCTAAGGCTCAATGCCGCGAAGTATCCCAACGAGGTCGCACTTGTTGAGGTGAATCCCGAGCGACAGGAAGACCGCCACATAACGTGGCGCGAGTACGATTTGGTGGAGACCACCGACGACGAGCCCTATAGGCGCGAGATCACGTGGTCGGTGTTCGACGAGAAGGCCAACCGCATTGCCAACCTGCTGCTTTCGCGCGGGGTCCACAAGGGAGACAAGATCGCCATTCTGCTGTACAACTGCATCGAATGGCTGCCCATATACTTCGGCGTCCTCAAAACGGGTGCCACGGCCGTGCCCCTGAACTTCCGCTACGCAGCCGACGAGATCGCCTACTGCATGGACAAGGCCGACGTGGACGTGCTCTTCTTCGGCCCCGAGTTCATCGGTCGCGTGGAGGACATCGTACCCCAGATCCAAACCGGTCGCTTGCTGTTCTTCGTGGGTGACGACTGCCCCACGTGGGCCGAGAGCTACCGAGAGCTTGAGGCGCTCTGCTCGAGCCACGACCCGCAGATTCCGCTGTTCGCAGAGGATGATGCGGCGATTTACTTTAGCTCGGGAACCACGGGCTTCCCCAAGGCGATCCTGCACAACCACGAGAGCCTTACGCAGGCGGCCGAGATGGAAGCCATGCACCACAATACCGTGCACGACGACGTGTTCCTGTGCATCCCGCCCCTGTATCACACCGGCGCGAAGTTCCACTGGATGGGGAGCCTCACCTGTGGCTCGAAGGCCGTGCTGCTTCGTGGCGTGAGCCCCAAGTTCATCTTTGATACGGTGAGTCGCGAGAGGTGCACCATCGTGTGGTTGCTCGTGCCGTGGGTGCAGGACATCCTGTCGGCCATTGAGCGCGGAGACCTTCGCCTGCAGGACTATGAGCTGGATCAGTGGCGGCTCATGCATGTGGGTGCCCAGCCGGTGCCCAAGAGCCTTATCCAGCGCTGGAAGCAGGTGTTCCCGCATCATGATTACGACACGAACTACGGCCTTTCGGAATCCACGGGTCCTGGCTGCGTACACTTGGGAATCGAGAACGTCGACCATGTGGGCGCCATTGGCGTGCCGGGTTACCGCTGGGAGTGCAAGATCGTGGACGAGGCGGGTGCCGAGGTAAAGCAGGGCGAGGTAGGCGAGCTGTGCGTCAAGGGGCCTGGCCTCATGACCTGCTATTACAACGATCCGGAGGCCACGGCCGAGACGCTTATCGACGGTTGGCTGCACACGGGCGACATGGCGCAGCAGGACGACGAGGGCTTCTACTGGCTGGTGGACCGCAAGAAGGACGTAATTATCTCGGGCGGCGAGAACCTCTATCCCGTGCAGATCGAGGACTTCCTGAGTGCCTACGATGCGATTCAGGACGTGGCCGTTATTGGCCTGCCGGACGAGCGCCTGGGCGAGATTGCGGCCGCCATCGTTGAGCTCAAGCCCGATCGCTTTGTTACCGACGTGGATATCATGCAGTACTGCCGTAAGCTGCCGCGCTACAAGCGTCCGCGCAAGATCATCTTTGCCGATGTGCCGCGCAATGCCACGGGAAAGATCGAGAAGCCCCTGCTGCGCGAGCGCTACGGCGCCGTCGGCCTCGTTGGCAAGGAATCGAACGCGTAACTCCTCCCAACCATGACTAAGGGACAGTCCCCAAGTTAGGGTGTTTGGAAAACCCTAACTTGGGGACTGTCCCTTAGTTAGGGTTCGCGATTCCAGAGACGTTGCGAAACGATGGTAAGCACTTCTCGGCACCACTGCTGCAGGCGGCCCGCGCGTGGCGTGGGCGCCGCAATGGGAACGAGCTCAAATCCCAGCTTCCGTGCCTCATCGAGGGCACGATACAGGTGATAGTCGCTCGAGACCACGCACACCTGTTGTGTTGCCCGACCCTTCTTTTGAAGAAGTGCCATGCTGAACTCTATGTTTTGTCGCGTGTTTCGAGCTTGCCCCTCCAGGAGCATCTGATGCACTGGCACGTCGTGCTTGGCAAGATAGTCGCACATGACCTCCGCCTCGCTCCTTTTCTCTCCCGACTGGGTCCCACCCGTAAGCACGAGCAGTGTGTTGGGATGGCGAACGGCGAGCGCTCGCGCCGTCTGGAGTCGCAGTGCGAGGGTCTTGCACGGCTTGCCGTCTTTGACGAGGCCGCCCAGAACAATGAGGATCGCATCGGCTTTGGGCGCGGGCGCATGTACGTACGCGCGGCGCAAGCGCCGGAACCACCATGCGAAGAACGCGCACGTAAGGATGGCTATGCCCACAACCACAGCGAGCAACAGCACCACGACGAGGCTAATGCTTTGCGCGAAAATAACGGCAAGCGCGGCTATATCCAGCGATGCGATGCTAACTGGCACCATCCCTACGGTTGGGCGCTCGTGCATGGGCAGATATGCCACGTTGGAGACGGTGGGTGCGAGCCACAGAATAGCGCAGGGAATCCAGGCTTGGGGTGGCGAGTTGAGGACAGCGTATGACAAGAGCAGAAGTCCCGCTATCATGCATACATAGTGGATGACAAGAACTGCGGGTGCGAAGCGATTCTCGCTTCCTATGAGCGTGCTCTCGTTTGCGTCTGCGGCCATGGGCGCTCCTCTCTGCTCCTAGTGTAGCGATGATTTGCCGGAATCGCGAACGGCTCGCTCCCCCTGCGCCCACGAAGCGGCCCGCATGCGGCGACTCACGAAGTGAGCGAGCGAAGCGAGCGCGGAGCCATATGCGGGCCGCGTCGCGGGCGCAGGGGGAGCGAACGCTAACAACTGTCTCGGCCAAACCCGCCCACAGGCGGGCGTCGCTCTCTACGCGCCGACCCAATAGGGGTAAAATCGAAAGCAAGAAAGATTTCGAGGGCTGGGAGGCTCGCATGGCACAAAACACGGTCCTGTTCGTTGAATATCCGCGTTGCTCCACCTGTCGCAAGGCAAAGAAGTGGCTTGACGAGCATCACGTTGCCTATACGGATCGCCATATTGTGGAGGATCGTCCCACCGTCGAGGAACTGCGCGCATGGATTGCGCAAAGTGGGCTGCCCATTCGTCGTTTCTTCAACACCAGCGGTCGACTCTACAGGGAGCTTGGCATGAAGGATCGCTTTGTGGCGGGCATTAGCGAGGATGAGTGCCTGGAGCTCCTGTCGTCCGACGGCATGCTGGTAAAGCGCCCCATCGTGGTGGGAGAAGGCTTTGTACTCGTTGGATTTCGCGAGACCGAGTGGGAAGAGAGGCTGGTATAGCCATGGATCTGGACATCAAGCGCGTCCTTGCCGCAAAACCTGGCGAACCGGAGCAAGTGGAGCTCAATAGACTCACGACCGAGTGGGGCGAGCGCCTGAATCCAGAGGCTGTGCTTCAGGAGTATCCGCGTCCGCGCCTTCGCCGCACCGCATGGACATGCCTCAACGGTTGGTGGGACTATGCCATCGTGGAAAGCTCTGACGCGCGTACGCATTGGAAAGACGCACGTCCGCCTAAGGTGTGGGACGGCAAGATCCTGGTGCCCTTCTCGCCAGAGGCGGCGCTCTCGGGCGTGGAGAGGCAACTTCTGCCGAGGCAACTGCTTTGGTATCGCAGAACCGTCGAGCTCAATCCCCTAAAAGGGGGAAGGTGCCTGCTGCTTCACTTTGGAGCGGTTGACTACGCCTGCGCATGCTATGTAAACGGTACGCAGGTAGGTACCCATGTGGGTGCGTATCTGCCATTTGACGTGGACATAACCGATGCTGTAAAAGCTGGAGACAACACCCTCGAGCTCTGTGTCTTCGATCCCAGCGAGCAGGGAACGCAACTGCGCGGAAAGCAAAGGCTGAAGCGCGGAAACATGTGGTATACCGCGCAAAGCGGCATTTGGCAAACGGTGTGGATTGAGGAGGTTCCTGCCCGTCACATAACGCAGACGCTCGCCTTTGCCGACGCTGACGGCGAAAGCCTGCGTTTGGGAGTAGCGGTAAGCGAGGCGGGGGAGGAACTCGCGCTAGAGGTCCTTGACCCAGCCGAGCGCGTGGTTGCCCAGGCCAAAACGATGGCTGAGGACACCATGGTTTCGCTGGAGGCAACCGTACGTGAGCCAGTGCTGTGGGAACCCGCAAATCCCGCCCTGTATACGCTGCGTCTCCGGTATGGCAGCGACGAGGTCCAAAGCTATACGGCGTTTCGCACGGTGGGAGTCGAGAGGGACCAGGACGGCATACTGCGCTTCTGTCTCAATCACAAGCCGTTCTTCGTGCGCGGGCTGCTCGATCAGGGCTACTGGCCCGACGGCCTTATGACGGCTCCCGCCGACGATGCCATGGTCGCCGACATCGTAACCGCACGAGAGGCGGGCTTCAACCTGTTGCGCAAGCACATCAAGGTAGAGCCGGAGCGCTGGTACTGGCACTGTGACCGTTTGGGCATGCTGGTGTGGCAGGACATGGTAAGCGGGGGAGGCATTCCCGGCGAGTGGACCGCGGGGAACATACCCACATTGGTGCGCCATAGCTGGACAAGCTACGGGGACACGAAGCCCCGGCAATGGAAGCGCCTGGGGGCAGGGGACGAGGCATATCGTACGGAGTGGCTCAACACGGCTCGTGAGGTAGTGGGGCGCCTGGGTTCGCACCCGTGCATTACCACCTGGATCGTCTTCAACGAGTCTTGGGGCCAGTTCTGCTCGGCGCAGATGACTGAGGAGCTGCGGGCCATTGACAGCTCTCGTCCCTACATTGCCAACAGCGGATGGTACGACCAAGGCGCTGGCGATTACGTGGCCGTGCACAACTATTTCCGCAGCATGCGCGTGTATAAGACTCCGCGCGAGCGCGCGTTCGTGATAGATGAGTTCGGCGGCCTTACGTGCCCGGTGGATGGCCATGAGTCGGTGCCTACCGTGTATGGCTACGACACCTACGAGGACGTTACAACATGGCGCGCGGCACTCGAAGAGTTGCTCGCCTCGGTTGATGCTCTGGAGGCAGAGGGCCTGAGCGGCTTTGTGTACACGCAGCTGAGCGATGTGGAAGAGGAGACCAACGGCCTGATCACCTACGATCGGCGCGTGAACAAACTGAACGAGTAGGGGAGACAGCTGCCCCGCGCTCAGTTCGCGCTGCAATTGCAGAGGCCGGACAATGAGGCGGCGGGAGCTCCACGTGCTCAATACGCGTAGCGCTGTTTGAGCACGTGGAGCTCCCGCCGCCTCGTTCAAAGGCTCTGCTCTTGCTGCTACCTAACGATCGTATTCTTCGGAATCGGGTAGCTCCTTGGGTTGCTCGATGTAGTCGAGTTTGTGCTGACGCTTTTGTCCCACGAACAGCGGCACGTACTCATACATGACGCTTGCGTTTACCAGGCCATACCAGTGAGCGGGAGAGCCGCATATGCCGCGGATGAAGTACTTCGCCTGAATCGTCGCAAGCTCTATGCTCGAAAGGTCGCTGGAAACCGAAGGCACCTTGCGTACCAGGCAGAAGCGGAAGTCTCCCACGTGGCCGGTCCTCTCGTAAATGGAGAAGCGATGGTCCTGTGCGGGAAGTCTGCCCTGCTCCACCATGGAGCTGACTATCTGGTACAGGTACTCGTTCACGCGTTGGTTTACCTGGAATCCCAGGCGAAGCTGCACTTTAAAGAGGAAGTCGGTTCCAAAGTCGTTTACCCAGAACTCGTGTGTGTTGGGTTCGTCGGTTACCGCGACGTTCAAGAACCAGTAGGCCTTGGCGCGTTTGGGGCGCTTGTCTAGGATGGAGTACAGGATGTCGCGGTCGAGCACGTCGGGATGCTGGTCGTTGGTAAGGAATACGAGGTTGTCGGCCAAATAGGGCACCTCATCGTAGTTCGAAAGCTCGCGCAGCTGCCCTATGTAGTCGGAAACGGGCAGGTTTACGCGTTGGGTCATCTCCAGCTTCGTGCCGCGATGCCATATGAGCATAACGAGGAAGATCGCAAGGGCCAGAAGCACCGTAACGTAACCGCCGTGCGTGAACTTGGTGAGACTCGAGAAGAAGAAGAACGACTCAATGGCCCCAAAGAACAGGGCAAAGGGTATTGCGAGGGCGATCTTGTGCTTGACGTGCGACAAAAACGTCGTGAGCAGGATAGTAGTCATGAGCATCGTTACCGTGATCGCTAAGCCGTATGCCGCCTCCATGCGCTCGGAACTTCGGAAGAAGAGGACGACGCCCACGCAACCAATCCACAGGATGGTGTTCACCAGGGGAATATAGATCTGACCCTTGTTCTCGGAGGGGTACTCGATCTTCATGTGGGGCATAAGGTCCAGGCTAATGGCCTCGCTCACGATGGAGAAGCTGCCCGTAATGAGAGCCTGGCTTGCAATGATGGCAGCCAAGGTGGAAAGAAGTACGGCGAAGACGCGCATGCCACCAGGCAGCATCTCGAAGAAGGGGTTCATCTCGGATCCCATGGCAGCGAGCACGGGGTCGTTTTGCTTGGTAAGGATCCAGGCGCCTTGTCCCAGGTAGTTGAGGATGAGGCAGGCCTTTACCACAGGCCAGCTGGCATAGATGTTGCGCTTGCCAACGTGGCCCATGTCGGAATAGAGCGCCTCGGCACCCGTGGTGCACAGGAAGACGTTGCCGAGCACCATGATTCCCGCTTGGTTGAGGTTTCCGTTAAAGAGGAACGTAATGCCACGTATGGGATTAAAGGCGCGCAGCACGTTGAGGTCTGCGCCAATGTTCAGCAGGCCAACGATGCCCAAGAATGCAAACCACAGGCACATAATGGGGCCAAATGCGCGGCCTATGTTGCTGGTGCCAGCGCGTTGCACAAAGAAAAGTACGCAGATTATGGTGATGGTTATGGCAACCACCACGCCTTGGTTGTCGCCAATGATGCCATGGATAAATTCTATGGACCTAAGGCCCTCGATGGCCGTGGTAACGGTTACGGCAGGCGTAAGGATGCCGTCGGCAAGCAGCGCCGCGCCGCCGATCATGGCGGGGATGATGAGCCAACCGGCACATCGGCGCACGAGGCTGTACAAAGCAAAGATGCCACCCTCGTTGTGGTTGTCGGCTTTCATGGCCACAAGCACGTACTTTACCGTGGTAATGAGCGTCATTGTCCAAATGATAAGGGAGAGCGCGCCAATAATCACGTCCTGAGACATGGTTGCCAGTCCGCCGTTGCCAGACATGATGGCGCGGAGGGTGTACATGGGGCTCGTGCCAATATCGCCATATACCACACCCATGGTAACGAGGACCATGCCCGCGCTCAAAGGTATTGCGCGATGACTTTTTTTGGCCATGAAATCGTCCTTTCCAAATTACCCAGCGCATGTATGCCGAGTCGGCCCATTATAGTACACCTTAATTATTCCTGTGCAATGGGAGCTTAGGCGGGACGCAATACAAGGCGGATGGAGCTTCACCGCACACGCCCCGTGCCCCGACCGCTGGCTGCGACTCACGAAGTGAGCGAGCGAAGCGAGCGCGGAGTCGCATGTGGGCGGCCGTGGGTGCGAGGGTATATGCGGTCAAGGTCGCTGCCAGTGTCGCAAACGCGGTTTGGCTTCTATAATCGGTATATACAGGTATAATAATCTTGCAATTCGCAACATGGCCATTGGGAGTCAAACATGTTAGACGGCACCTACGAGGTAAAGGCGCGTACGCCGCTTGGCAAGAAGCGCGGTACGGTTGTGCTCACCTCAAACGGCAATGTGTGCGATGCCGAACTTCACATTGGAAAGAAGTCGAAACAACTGCAAGGGGTTTTCGACGGAGAGTTCGTTATGTTCGAGGGTTCCGTAAAGATGCCCCGCCCCTTTGGAAAGGTGGAATATCAGCTGGTGGGTACTGTGGAGGGCGATGTGCTGTTTGGCATATTGAGCACGAAGAAGTTTAAATTCGAAGTCAATGGAAGCCGCGTGTCGTAGCGCAAGCGGAATCGGAGTGGCTGATGGAAAAGAGCGAGGAGCGCAAGCGCATGCCAGGAGAACCCGAATTCAAGCCTGAGCTCCCAACCGAAAAAGAGATAGAGGAGGGCCGTCGCGGGTCCTTGTTCCTTGGTCTTATTATTGGTGCCATCGTGGTTGGTGTGGGAATCATCGCATACCTCATCTTTGGCAAGTACCTGGTCTTCTAGGAAGTGACCATGGAGCAAAGTAGATTTGGAAGATGGATATTCAGGCGTGGCGAGGTGACCGAGACCGAGAGGTTGGTCGAGCCCGTGTCAGTATGCATGCTTACGCTCGTAGGCATCACCCTGATCTTTTGTCAGCTGGCGTTCTTCCCCATATTCTCGGATAACGCCGACACGTACTTCCATAGCTTTTTGCTCTTCGTCCCCTTTGCGTGCACGGCACTGCTCATTTCGAGGCGTCGCTATATAGTGTGCTCGCTTGTATTGGGGTTCTTGCTGTTGGTGCATGCGTACTTTATGCCGCTTGACTATTACGAAATGATGTTCCAATCGCCGGTTCTCTCGATTGCGTTTACTTGCGTCGGGGCATTTGTCATGCGATTTGCCCTACGCTTCGTCGACGAGCGGCTAAAGGCACAAGAGGGCAAGCCTGCGTCTTTTGTGCTTAGGTATGCGGCAAGCAGCGGTAGCCTGCTGGTATTCTCTGTGCTCGTGTCGTTGTTCATGAGGGCGATGCTGTTCCTTTTGGGGGATATATCTGGCCTTTCGGATCCCCTCCATTTCTTCACGTATCTTGGCGAGTCCGTGACTACGTTGAGCATGTGGTTTCAGGTGATATTTAACTGGTTCACCTGGAGCATTGCTGCGCTTGTGTCCGATTGTGTAGTTCGGCGCATGCACATCAAGGGAGTAAGCGAATCGATTAGTGCGGTGTTCAACCGCTGGCTTATGGTGGTAGTCGTGGGCGCGTTTTTGTTTACGACCACCATTAGCTATTGCATCGAGACGTTGCAAGCTATGCGCGTTTCGAGCGAGGCGCTTACCAATCAGGTGAACTTTTTCGTTGACCAGGTATCAGGTTACGACGAACGGCAGAAGACGCTCAGGAAGAGCGAGGACGACCTCGTGCTTGGTAAGGCGGAGGCGGCGGCGAACGTAATCGCGCGCGACCCGAGCATCGCAGAAGACAATGCCAAGCTGGACGAGCTGCGTGACACCCTTGGCTTGGCCTCTCTTACCGTGTGCGATGGCAATGGGGTCGTGGTTGGCGACGCGGATGGCGAAGAGATGACTGGGTTCTCGTTTGCCAGCAACGAGAAAACAAAGAAGTATCTCGATCTGTGTGGCGACAAGGAAAAACTGGTAGAGGACGTCCGTAACTCCGTGGACAAGAGCGGAAAAGAGGGAGACAAGCGCGTGTTCGCTGGCATGCAACGCCTTGATGCGCCTGGTTTCGTACAGGTTTCCGTAGATGCCGAAGAGTACGCAAAGGCGCTCAACGAGGCTTCCGTGTCGAATCTGGCGAGTTCGTACTCATACGGCCAGCACGGCATCGTTATGATTTCGAAAGATGGGAAAGTCGTTTCATCAAACAAGAGCGACTACCTAGGCCAGACGACCAACGAGGTCTTCGGGCTTCAGGAAGGCACTGACGATAATAAGATACTTTACGACGAGCTCTCTTCGGGCGAGGCAGTGCCCATGCAGGACGACGAGAACATGTCGATCATGTACCTCAAGGCAAAGTACTACAACGACTACGGCGTGTTTGTGTTTGCATCATCGGAAGACATCTTCGCCAATCGAACCCTGAGCATCGCACTTAACACCGTATGCTATATGGCCCTGTTTACCGGCGTGTTTATGCTGGCATCCTATATGCTCAACATGGTTGTTATAAAGGGCTTCAAGCGTACGAATGAGGCGCTGGCGCTCATAACCGCGGGCGACCTGACCCAGCGCATAGACGAGCGCCAGACGACCGAGTTCGACTCCCTCTCCGACGGCATCAACGCTACTGTGGATGCGCTCGAAGGCTGGATCGGCGAGGCGGAGCGGCGTATGGAGCGCGACCTTGCAACGGCCAAGGCGATTCAGGGGAGTGCGCTCCCGAGCACTTTTCCGCCCTTCCCCGAAATAGACAAGTTCGACATCTACGCCTCCATGAACGCGGCCAAGGAGGTGGGCGGAGACTTCTACGACTTCTTCCTCATCGACGACCGCACCCTGGGCTTCCTGATCGCCGACGTCTCCGGCAAGGGCATCCCGGGCGCACTGTTCATGATGGCGGCAAAGACCGAAATCGAGAACTACATGAGCACGGGCATGCCGCTTAAGGATGCCATCCTCACCGCAAACTACCATCTGTGCTCCAACAACGACGCAGGCATGTTCGTAACGGTGTGGGCGGCCACGCTGGTGTGGGAGACCGGCGAGCTCACCTACGTGAACGCGGGCCACAACTTCCCGCTGCTGCGCCACGGCCAGGGCGGCGAGTGGGAGTGGCTCACCAAGAAGTGCGGCCTGTTCCTGGGAACCTTCGAGACGGCCAAGTACCGCCAGGAGACCCTCACCCTCGAGCCGGGCGACGAGCTGCTGCTCTACACCGACGGCGTCAACGAG
>CADCPM010000038.1 GCA_902803315.1 uncultured Coriobacteriaceae bacterium | reverse complement strand
GCTTTGTCCGCGTTAAGTCGCTAGTCGCTGGATGTGGATGCCAGCTCTCCGTATGGCTTCACGTCTCCTTGCTGCTGGATGCCGTAGCCAACCAATGCCACGGCTCGCGCCTTGGATTCCTTGTCGGCGTCCGCGTAGACGTTCAGAGTCACGTGCGCGTCAGTGTGTCCCAACACGGCTGCAACGGCTTTAACATCGGCTCCGTTGGCTATCGCGCGAGTTGCGAACGAATGTCTTAGATCGTGGAAAGTCACGCGCCGCCCCTGCGTGCCAACCAACTCGAAAGACTCAGCTAGCGACTTCCACGAACGGCTTAGAATCGTTGGGTCGTAATATCGGCCATCAATCGCGCCGCACACGTAAAGCTCGCCGAACTTCTCATCGTTGAGCGTCACACCTACCTCTTGCAGCTCGCTTACCATGCGCTCGCGCCTGCGTCGCAGCATGTCGGCCAATGCTGGATGCACTGGCACTTCTCGCTTGCCTGCCTCGGTCTTGGGCGTTGTCTCGTACTTCCTGCCGCCTGCCTTGGCGATTGCCTTCTCGATGCGGATAGTTCCGGCGCCCTGGTCGTAGCACTTCCATTTAAGCCCGCATATCTCGCCCTCGCGCATTCCAGTGTAAAGCGCGATGGTCGCAGCCGTTACCGTCTGAGTGGCGCCCATGACGTTGAGCGTTGCGTTAAGCCTTGCGTGCTGGTTGGCGTCCAGACTGTTGGGGGAGGGTGCTACGCGCTTGGGCTTCTTTACCGCCGCGCAGGGGTTCCAGCTTAGATCACGAACGCTTATAGCGTGGTTGCACACGCTGTTGAGCAGACGGTGATACTTCAAAACGGTGTTAACGCCTTTGCCGCCCTTCAATAGCTTGGCTTCCCATGCCTGGATTTGAGCGGGCGTTAGATCACGTAAAACCACATCGCCGATGCCCTCCGATATGCGCTTGCAGCTCGTGCGGTAGTCGCTGATTGCAGACGGCCTAACGGTGCCAGCGGCCTCGATGGTGTCAATGTATGCGGTGACGTACTCGGATACGGTCGCGCTTGCGCTCGGCAATTCTGGCCGTTGCGACTCGTCCTCCATTTGGTCGCGCCACTCTTGCAGCGCCTTGTTTGCCTGGGTCTTGGTTCTTGCGTCCAGCATCTTCGTTGACTGCCGCCATTTACCGCTTGCATCGCGGTACTTGAGCACGCCTTGCCAACGCTTGCCCCTCTTGCTTTTCACCTCGCGAATCATCGCGCTTGTGTATACGGTGTACTCCCTGTTTCTGCTTGCCATTGCCACGACCCCCTTAGGATTTTGCACCACGCTTTGCACCAAATTTGCACCACAAGTAGAATGTAGCATATTCCGCATGATTCTGTTTGGTACGTTAACACCGTGTATTATCAGGCGTTTAGTTTGGGTGTTCCGTTCGATTACCTGCGGTTTTATCAAATTAGAGAACTTGTAATCCGGTGGTTATGGGTTCGATTCCCATCTCTGGCTCCATGAATACGAGCAGGTTAACCTCCAAGTTTGGTTAACCTGCTTATTTATTGTCTGAGCTTTGTATGCTTGCCTGTATGCTATTTGTATGCAAATCGTGGAAATTCACCCTGGTATTGCACGATTTTGGCTCAACGCGTAAGCGCCATCGCCACCCAGTCCATGCTCACATGGTAATCTGCGGACGTACTGTCGTCATCGAGCGGGCCTGGCACACGCTGCCTGGCCGCACCTCCGAGAATGCCCGCTCGGGCTCGTGAACGACGTCTTCGGACCATCGGGCTCGATCATTCCCGTGTCCGCCGCGCTGAGCAGGACGTCGAGGGTCCAGACGTGCACGAACACGTTGGCATCGATGAACGCTCTCACTTGCACTCTCCCTCGAAGTGGGCGAACATCTGGTCCGAGAGGTCGAGTCGTACAGTCCGCCGTCGGCGGCCTCCTCGCGCATGTTGACGCCTCCCCAAGGGGTGGCTTTTGTAGCCCTACATACTCAATTCTAAGCTCATGAGTCTGCACCTATCGCGTTCTTTGAACGACTGTGATTGTCGTTTATCTGGATCAAGAGAAGCACGATGTGCGCGAGATTCGTGAGTATCTCAACCACGGCGAAGGCGATAAGCGAGGAGGACGCGCTGTATAGGCAGGAAAACGCAAATCAAGCCAGCCTATGCGGTCCATCGGGCAAACTCGTCATCGGTTGCAAGTACCTTGTGGGTGCCCGCGACCGTATGTTCATGTCCAGCGGCATAGTCCACGCCCTCTGCCTTGCAGTCGTAGGCCACCGGACGACGACGCTTCTCGAGCTCGGGGTTCGGCAACGGCACCGCACTCAAAAGACTCTTGGTATACGGATGGACGGGATTCGCGAAAATCTCGTCGGCCGTGCCCGTCTCGACCAGGCAGCCCATGTGCAGCACGCCAATGCGGTCCGAGATGTACTTCACCATGGAGAGGCCGTGCGCGATAAAGAGGTACGCGCAGCCGGTCTCCTCCTGGAAGACGAGGTGCCCTTGCCAAAGTCTCCGTGCAGCACGCCCCCGATGTAGCGAAAAAACTGCACGAGGACGGGGTCGTCGAGGCCCATCTCGGCGCGCTTGTTGGCGATTTGCTCTGCGCTCATGCGCTCGGAGGGAAACGGGTTGCCCGGCATGACGCGCACGAGCACGAAGAGTATAAAGGTGATAAGAAAGAGCGTGACGAGGGACGTTGCCACGCGCTCCGACTTGGTCATGCCCTGCAGGTTGAGCGTCAGGCCCATGAGGTGGTGCTCAACCTGTTCCTTGATGGCCTAGGCGACCTTCTCGATCTCGTCGCCCTCGTTGTTGCTGTAGATCAGGGTAAACTCAAAGGCGTCGGTCTTGAGCTCTGCCTTTGCGTGCTCGAAGAACTCCTGCGCCCGCTTGGGGTCGTAGCCAATCCATTCCGAGAACATCGCCTGGTCGGCCGAGAAGTCCTCCCCGGTGGTGGCGCTGAGCGCATAATGGGGCGGCACGGCCGTGTAGGTGGCCTGCGAACCGTCGTCGACGTAGTTTTTGACCAAGGCCTCGCGGTCGATGGCGTTGGAGATGGCGAGGCGCAGGTTCGTGTTGGCCAACATACCGCCCTGTGCGTTCTTCTTGGTTTGGGAGAAGGTGAGGAAATGCAGGATGCCGGAAATCGTGGCCTTGAGCTTGTCTTTGAGGCTGACGTCCTCCCGGGCAACCGCCACCTGGTCGCCGCCGATCATAACGATGTCGAGGTAGTTTGACTCGAAGGCCATGAGGGCGCTGTCGGAGGAACCGACCACCTGGTACGTGAGCGAGTCGAGCGCGATGGCGTCCGCATTCCAATAGGTGGGGTTCTTTTGTAGAAGCAGGTTTGCGGTGCCAAGGGAGTAGCTGGTCAGGTTGAATGCGCCGCAGGAGAGGAACGTGTCGGGACTGGTGCCGTACGCACCCTCCTTAAGACTCGTGTAGAACTGCTCGTTGAGAGGATAGAATATCGGGAAGTACATGAGCGTCATGAAGAAGGGCACCTGGGTCTCGAGCTCGACCACAAAGGTCTTGTCATCTTTGGTGGCGACTCCCAAGGTGGTCTCGTCCTTCTCGTCGCCGGACACGATGGCGGCGGCACCCTTGATCTGGCCAATCTCGCTCATCACGACATCGCGATGACGTTGGGTAGGCGGCACGACAATGCCAGGATGTACGTGATACAGCTTGTCGACAGCGGCGATGTGATAGCCACCGCTCCTCAGTCGAGCACGGACAGAAAGTACCTGCTGAAGTCATGAGTGAACAACGGGTGAGTTTGAGTGTGGATTGGACCACCGCCCTCGGAAGTCTGCGGCTCTATTGCTTACGGCGACGGGCTAAGTCCTGAGAAGCGACAGAGGTCTATCACGGCCGTCGGTTGCGCTTCCTATGGGCGGGCGTACTCCTCGTTGTCCCGCAGGATATACAGGTCAACGGTGTCCCACGCCACCTGATTGAATGCCGACCTAAACCGCTTCTCAAGCTTTGGTTCAACCCCGCCCGTCAGCACGCGTTTGGCGGCATGGTACACGTCGCTCTCTTCGACAGCACGCGTGTGCAGGTCCTCGACCTCGCGCGTCACCTGGGCTAGCCGCTGCTGCGAGAGCGCCAGACCCGCCTCGGCCTCGGTGGAGGTCTGGTACACCCCCACGCTCGACTCGCTTATCTGCTGGATCTGGTCTTGTTGCCGACGGCGCTCGTCTTCTATTGTGACGGGCAGCACGGGCACCCCGCCCATCATCATGGGTCCAGCGAGAGAGAGGATTGCCAGCGCCGCCATGATTTGCTGCGCGGTGGGCGGCTCAATACGGTAGGGAACTCTTCCCAGCAGCTTGTCGAGGTCGTCGGCCATGTAGTCTCCGTTCTCCATCCACAACACCAGATTGGCACAATGACCGACGACTTCGCGCGCGTTTCCTCAAGCGATGCAAATGCACCCGCGATTCCGCACATGGTAGGGCGTGACGACTAGCGGATGCTCTTCCTGTCCTTGCGACCGATGTATGCGAGGTAGGCGGATACGACCTCCTCATAGTCGACCGCCGCCGTGGACTGTGGGGCGAACTCACCGAGGGCCACGCCGTTGGACTGTGCCTTCCGGGCGTTCACGGTGTTTCTCACGCCATGTCCGAGCAGGCGAGTGCCGTGCTCTGCCGCGATCTTGGCTATCTTGTCGAGCATCTCGGGCTCGAGGCTGTTGCGTGCGTCGTAGCGTGTTACGACAATTCCCGCAACACGCGGCTCTGACCCGCGCACAACTTCCCCTACCTCGTCCACGCAGTCAATCACCGCCTGCATGCCGGCAACTGCCGAAGAGTCTGCCGTGCAGGGAATTATCACATCGTCGGCGGCTGCGATGGCGTTGAGCGTCCTCACCTGCAGCGCGGGAGGCGTGTCCACCACCACGAAATCGTAGTCGTCGCGTATGGTCGCGAGTGCCCGCGATAGCACGAGTTCGCGCCCCAGACGGGAGTTCAGG
>CADCPM010000037.1 GCA_902803315.1 uncultured Coriobacteriaceae bacterium | reverse complement strand
GCGTGGTCGCGGAACGCCTGGACGGCGTCCATGTCGCACAGGTCCTTGAGGTCCTCGTAGTCCCACATGGCGACCTTCTGGATCTCGTGAGAGGTGCGGAAGCCGTCGAAGAAGTTCAGGAACGGCGTGCGGCCCTTGATGGCGGCAAGGTGGGCGACGGCGGAGAGGTCCATGACCTCCTGGACGTTGCCCTCGGCGAGCATGGCAAAGCCGGTCTGGCGACAAGCCATGACGTCGGAGTGATCGCCAAAGATGTTGAGGGCGTGGCTGGAAACGGTACGCGCACTCACGTGGAACACGCCGGGAAGCTGCTCGCCCGCGATCTTGTACATGTTGGGAATCATGAGCAGCAGGCCCTGCGAAGCCGTGTAGGTGGTGGTAAGTGCACCGGTGCCCAAGGAACCGTGAACGGCGCCAGCGGCACCTGCCTCGGACTCCATCTCCACGACCTTAACGGGCGTACCGAAGATGTTCTTCTGGCCCTTGGCTGCCCACTGGTCGACGTAGTCGGCCATGGGGCTGGACGGCGTGATGGGGTAGATTCCCGCTACCTCAGTAAACGCATACGACACCCATGCCGCTGCGTTGTTGCCGTCCATGGACTTGAATTTTCTCGCCATGTCCTCTCCTTTACGAATAGTGCGGTCCGCGCTCCCTGCGCGTCCATTACTCACACAGAGTCAATAATAACGCAATTCGCGTTATAGCGCGTGTGGCTAGCCGTGTATGGAAAAACAACAGAAGGGCAAACCTTGCGGACCCTAACTTGGGGACTGTCCCCTAGTTGGGGTTCATTTGGGTCCCCTATGCACAACTAGCGCACTGCCTCGTCGGCGACGCCAGTGTCGATGAGGCGCAGCATGATTGCGGCATAGTCGTAGTCGAACTGCTTGCCCAGGCCACTTGCGATCTCGTCCCGCACCTTCTTCCGCGCCAGCGCATCGCGATAGCTCCTCGTTGAGGTCATGGCGTCATAGGCGTCGGCGACCGCGATTATGCGGGCAATCCTGGGAATGTCCTCCCCCGCAAGCCCGTCGGGATACCCCGAGCCGTCGTAGCGTTCGTGATGGTAGTGCGCGCCAACGCTCAAATAGGGCGACTGCCTAATGCTCGACAAGATCTGGTTGCCAGTCACCGGGTGGAGCTTGATCTGCTCAAACTCCTCGTCAGTGAGGCCACCGGGCTTATTGATAACCTCGTCGGGCACGCCGATCTTTCCCACGTCGTGCAAAAGCGCGGCAAAGTACACCTCGTCGCATTCCTTGTCCGAAAGACCGGCCTCCTTGGCAATGAGCTTGGACAAGATCGCAACCCTTGTGGAATGCCCGTGCGTGTACTTGTCTTTTGCGTCTATTGCGTTTGCCAGGGCCTCGACGGTCTCTTCGAACTGGGTGGCCTCCCTTTTTTGGGCCTCCTTGTAGAACTCGAGCTCGCGGGTCCGTGCCTGCCCCGCCTCTTCGCCCAACGCGGTGAGCGCATACACGAAGAACACGTTTACGACGATCACCAAGGTCATGCTAATAAGCGAGACGCCGTAGTTGAAGTACTGGACAACGGCTGCGACCGTTGGCAAGACGATGCTTATTCCCAAGGCATATACGAGCTTCTTCTTGAGTCGGCTGCCGTATTGTATGACCACCGTCTCCAGAATTATTACCATCAAGAACGGTATGACATAGCTGAGTATGTTCCCCGGCGTCCTCTGATAGTTGTTATGGCTGTCAAAGGTGTAGAACATGCCGGTAAACTGCGAAGCGATGATGAGCATCGTGCCAATTGCAAACAGCACGTCGCAGACTCTCAGCCGCCTTGGAAGCCGTTTTAGCTCGCCCTCGTTCTGGCAGAGGTCTTTTATAAAGTGAGAAATCAAAAGCAGAATGAGCAGAATCAGAAAGTAGGTCATCGCATTGCTGATTCGCACCACAAAGCCGCCAAGCAGGCTTTCGTTACCGCGGAACTCATACGAGAGCCTGTCGAAGATGAGCTGCATCATGGAGGCCAGTTCCATCATCGAGAGGATGGACCTTCTTTTAACCGACAAGAACCTTGGCATGAGGGTCATAATTGCCAGAATGCCGCAGCTGCCGCTTAGAAACAGCATCATGTCGAGCTGATGCGCACGGATAAAGTCCAAAGGCGTGTCCTTCACATGAGTGCGTTCGCCAGTCATTCCATCATGCACCAAGCACATATACGGTGCAATATGGCACCGAAAAAGCACTCATATTACAAAGCGTGCGGTGGGACCCTGAGTAGGGGACAGTCCCCTACTCAGGGTCCACCTCTGCACCCCTGGCTTAGTCGCCAATGTTGCGTCGCACGCGCAGTTCGAACGACATGTTTGGCAGCGTCTCTTGGCAGGCAAGACGCAGCTCTTCCTCAAACGCCGCAATATCGCGCACGGAATAGTCGGCCACCGCGTCAAAGCGGCAGATCTTATCCTCCAGGTTCACAATGAGCCCGCGCACCTCAATAATGTGTTCGTTGCTCCACAAAAGACGAGACACCTTTGCGCGCAGCTTCCTGGCCTCGTCACCCAATTCCTCCGCAGGATAGACCCCCACGGAAACGAGCGTGACCCCACACTCATCCGCAACGCGCGTAGACACCTCGCGCGTAATGGCGTCGAACTCCGCGATGGTCATGTCTTTGTCCACCGTCACGTGGAGCGTGCCGCCGTATCTGTTGGGTCCAAAGTCCGTGAGCACGACCCCGCTCACAAGCTTTACCCCGTCGACCGACCGCGCGGTCTTCTCGACTCGATTCGCAAGCGAAAGGTCTTGTCGCTCGCCAACTATCTTGGAGACCGTGTCCAGAAGAATCTCGATACCGCTCTTTATGATGAAAACAGATATCGCAGCGGCGAGGTACGATTCGACGCCAATGCCGCACACCATGTTTAGGATGGCTGCCACCAGCGTGGAAGCCGAGACGATGGAGTCCATGAGCGAGTCGGTGCCGTTGGCAATGAGTGGCGAAGAGTCCAGCTTTTTTCCAATGCCACGCGTATAGATGCCCAACCCCGCCTTTGTGACGCTTGCGACGCCAATGAGCACAAGCGCAACAGGCGTGTACGTGGACGTGCTCCCATCTACGATCGACTGAATCGAGCTATGGAGAGAAGAGGCACCTGCCGAAATGATCAGCGACGCCACGACGAGGGAGGTGAGGTACTCAAAGCGTCCATGGCCAAAGGGATGCTCGTGGTCAGGCGGACGTTCTGCGATCTTTGTTCCCGCGATCGTAAGCGCACTGGAAAAGCTGTCGGTAAGGCTGTTTATGCCGTCGAGCGTAATGGCAATGGAGTGCGTGAATGCGCCCAACGCAAACTTAAGCACGGCCAGCAAAAGGTTGCCTACGACATTGATAATGCCAGTTCTTACAACCTGCTTCTCTCGTGATGCCACGGCCGACCCCTTCTCTAAGTCATATGTTACATACAATACACGACTTATTGGTAGGTAACGGCGCAGTAGTCGGGCTCAATTACCGGGATGGCCGTAAGATGGTAGGTGTTCCCCGTTAGGGGGTCGGTGTAATCCACCTCCACCGTCTCTCGGTCTATGGCCGCACGCCCAACGTTTTGGAACCATTCGTCCTCGATGTAGGGATACAGCTCCCTCACGTGATGGCCAAGGATCCTGTCGATGGAAAGCCCTCCGAGCTTTGCGAACATGCTGTTCGCATAGATGAACTCCGCATCATAGAGCTCGCTGTGCTCGGCATGGATTATGCGATAGACGCTATAGGAAAAGGGCACGTCGTCAAAGAGAACGAAGTCTTCCTTGGTGGGAACCTTGTGCCTATTCTTTGCGCTCTTCCTGTCTTGCCATACGCCACGCACCAGAACGAATGCCATAACCAAAGCCGCAACAACGAGCACGCCAGCCACGATAAACGGAAGGGCCTGCACAAAGGCATCGCCAATGTTCGTCCTGGCGTCTTCCATGTAGTAGTGCGTAAGGGCCGCATTGACGGTGGATGTTGGCACCACTGCCGCGGCCTTCGAGAGGATGGAGTACAAGACCGTTTGGCCTCGGCTCACCGCAAGGCAATAGTCCATTTCCACACCCGTCGACCACGTGGTCAGATGGTACTTCTCACAGGTCTTGGCTATGTTGTTATAGCGGTATTTGCTAATGAGCAAACAGTCTGCCTGTCCGTCGGCAACGGCCTTTAGGCACTCCTGCGTGTCGTCAAAGTATATCGGCCGCCAGTCTGGGAAATGGTCTTTGAGGAATATGTCGTAATTGGGGTTGTCGGCATTAACCGCAACGGCCATCCGGTCTTTGCTCGCGAAGGTCTTTTGGTCTGCCTCGCGTATGACCGCAGACATGTCGGTGCGCATGATGGCCGGCGTTATGAAGACACCCTGGGCCTCTCCGTCATAGGCAGTGAGGTTAGCAGGGAACACGCAGTCCACCTCGCCTTTTTTCATTGCCTCCATGGCTGCGGCGGAGGACGGGTAGCACACGGGCTCAAAGCGCACATCGTAATTCTCGATGTTTGCGGACACAGCGCCAAGCCAGTCCTTGAGCGCGCCGGTTAGCTCCCCCGTTTTTTGATCCTTTGCGCAAAAGGCGAGGTAGTTGTCTTGGTATCCCACCTTAATGCTCCCGTGGGCATCGAGCCACTCCCGCTCGCTGGCGTTAAGGTAGTTGTTCACGCTGGAAGTCTGCAGGTACTTGGCATAGAGCTCCTGGTTGTAGTACTGATTCTCGCCCTGGATCTGGTTCATCGCATTGTTGAGCTCAACCAAGAGCTCAGGGCGAGCCTTGTTTACGGCAAAGAAGAAGTCGGAGAAGCCAACCTTGCAAATGGGAACGGCATCCCCTTTGTCGAAGAACCCGTCCATCGAAAGGTACAGGTCTATGTCACCATCGGTAAGCTTTGCGATGTTGCTCTCCTCGGAGCCCGTTAGCTCCACTATCTCAAGCTGGATCTTGTTGTCCTTGGCCCAGTTACGAAGGTAGTCAATTTGGATGCTCCCCTTTTGGGCACCGACCTTCTTTCCGTTAAACGAGGCATGGTCCTCTACGGAAATCTCCTGGTTGCCAGGAGCGGCAAAGAGGTAGTACTCCTCCGCACCCATGGGCAAGGAAGAGAAGAGCATCTGCTTGGCCCGCTCGTCCGTATAGGAAACGTCGCCCAACAGGTCGACTTTGCCTTCGCGCAACATCTGGAGCAAATCTGCCCAACTGCCCTCAACGTATTCGTACTTCCACCCGGTGTGGGCTGCGATCTTTTGTTGATAGTCGTAGGCATAGCCAGAGCGCCGACCCTGCTCGTCTGTGGTGTTAAATGGGGATTCGTACCAGCCAACACGCACGACTTCCTTCGACTCCTGCGCCTGCGCTGCAACGGGAAGCAGAAGTGCTACCAGTACCAGCACGAAAAGCAGGAACACCCCACCGCTAACGCGTTGTTTCCATGCAAATGGGCGCATCTGCTACCTCCCCATCTTTCGCACGCGCTTGTTCTCGTACATGAGCTCGTCCGCACGAAGAAGAACGTCCCTCACACTGTGGTCGGTCTGTGCGTCGTACACCGCAATGCCCATGGCAACGTGTATCTGCTCCCACTCGTTCTTTGCGGAAGCGCTGATCTCGATCATGGACTCCTTGAACTTCCGAACGAGCTCGTCCCTGTTCTTGAGGTCGTCGTTTTGGAGGACTACCGAGAACTCGTCGCCACCAATCCTAAAGACGGGACTATGCTGAAAGACGCGGCAGATAAGGCGGCATGCCGCCATAAGGTACTCGTCGCCCTTTTCGTGCCCGTACTTGTCGTTGATCATCTTGAGGTTGTCGCAGTCAAACATGCCAACGGCAAACGCCAGATTGGCATTGCTTTCCAGGGCCTTTTGCAGGTCCTCCGTGTAGGAGGAGTATGCCCCCTTGTTCCTTACGTTTGTCATGGAGTCGACGTATGCGCGCTTGTTGAGATCGCTTATGTGGTCCTTCATATGGCCAGTCAGACGCTTGAAGGTTCTTGTGAGCCGCCCGACCTCGTCGTCCCTGTCGTACGCAAGGCTTATGTCGTAATTGCCTTGGTCCACTTGCTCGGCCGCGTTGGTTAGCTCTTCCAAGGGCTTTGCGATGCGCTTGGCATACAGCATGGTAAAGGCACTTGCCACCACCAACACCACGACGGCAAAGACCATGATTTGCCACATGAGGTCCTGCCAGTCCCCCTCCGTCTCCGCAACTGGCACCGTTACGTTAAGGCGCATTCCGTTGCTCAGCGGCAGCCACGCCGCGATCTTGTCTACGCCTTCGTAGTTGTATCGGACGAACGTGCTCTTGTCGACGGCCGAGACGGGCGCCTTGGGAAGCTCGCCCTCAGCGTACTGACTCACGTCGATGCGAGGATGGAAGAAGAGGTTTCCATTCTCGTCGCTTAGGAATGCGTAGCCGTTGTTGTAGAGTCGTATGCTTTCCACCTGCTCTGCCATTGTGGTGTAGTCGATCTCTATGCCAACCACTCCAATGAACCTGCCACGCCAGTAGATGGGGACGTTGTAGGAAATCACACGCTTGTCGAGGTTGTCCGTAATGTAGGGCGGAAGCCAAACGGGCTCGCCCTCGTACTTGGGAACCGTAAACCACACGAGCTTGGATGTGTCACTCGTGTCGTATTCGGTGATGTCGGTTACCTGGTGCTCCACGAAGCCCTCGCCGTCGAGGTC
The DNA here is from genome assembly GCA_902803315.1 of uncultured Coriobacteriaceae bacterium. GTDB lineage: Bacteria > Actinomycetota > Coriobacteriia > Coriobacteriales > Atopobiaceae > RUG440. Next base: position 60,489 of record CADCPM010000037.1, on the reverse strand, counting down.
GGTATACCAAAAGCCCTTGACGTTTTTGGAGACCTCCGGATCGATGCGATAGTAGTAGGTAAGGACGCCGTTCGTCTTGCTGGCCATCTCGTCGAAGGACTTCCTCACGCGCTCCACATGCTGCGCAAGCTGCTTCTCCTCCAAACCGTCGAGGTCGGTTTCCACAATGGAGGCAACCTTGCCAACCGACTTCTGCACGCTGTTGAAGTAGTAGTCAAGGTTTTTCTCGCCGGTTTCGCACAACAGCAACAGGAGCTGATTGGACTCCTGCTTCTCGGTATTGCGAATAAAGAACACGCTGTGTATGGCCATGCTCACCACGGTAATGATGATCAGACAAACGGTGAGTAGCGTTATCCTCGTTCTAATCGAGCGCATCTTCTACATCACCGCTCTTCGCCCTGAAGATACTTGGCTTCGAAGTCGGACGGATGCAGCGGTTTCGAGAAGTAGAACCCCTGCACCATCGCACATCCCAAGCTCTTGAGCAGCTTTAACTGGGACTCGGTTTCCACGCCCTCCGCAACCACCAGCGCATCCAAGCTCTTCGCGATTCCCAGAATCAGCTCTACGAGACGAGCGGTCTTCTTGTCGCTCTCGATGTTCTGGATAAACACCCGGTCCATCTTTATGACGTCAATGGGAGTGGCAGACAGCATGTTGAGGGAAGAGTAGCCGGTTCCAAAGTCGTCCATCTCAACCGTGTACCCCTTCTCGCGCAGACTCTCGATTACGCGTATGAGCTGGTCCCCGTTTTCCATGTAGGCCGACTCCGTGACCTCCAGCTTTAGCGCATCGTGATCCAACCCATTCTCTTTGAGGATACCATCGAGCGTTTCCTCAAGCTCTGAATCGAACACATCAATCCGCGACAGGTTAACGGAAACCGGAATCACTCTTCCGTACTCCGCCCGCCAGCGGGCAATCTGTCTGGCCGCAGTGGACCAGGTGTACTTGTCCACTTCCACGATCTTGCCGCTACGCTCGAACAGGGGGATGAAGTCGTCAGGCGCGATCATCCCCAGTTCCGGATGCCGCCAGCGAATGAGCGCCTCTGCGCTCACGAGTTGTGGCGGATCAACCTGAATGTTGTATTTTGGCTGGTAGTGAACCTCAAACTCATAGCTGTCCAAAGCACGCTGCACGTCGTTGAGCAAACGTTGCTCAAGCATCTCGCGCTCGCGGACCTTCTCGTCGAATACGATAACGTGCTCCTTAAAGTGACCGCGAGCCATGCTGCATGCCGTGCGTGCCATGTCGAACATCTGCACCGGCTCCATTTGCGTTTGCTCAGACAACACGCCCATGCGAAGGCGAATGCTTGCGTTGGGTGCCATCTCTTCCAGCTTGTGCTGGAGGCGATCGTAGACGGCATGGTAGTCCTCTACGTGCAGGCAGAAGAGATCGAACCTGTCCGCGCCAAATCGACCCGCAATGCCTTTGTTTTCCTGGGCGATTATACGCAGCTCGTTTCCAAGCGTCTTGAGCACCCGATCGCCAAAGTCCCTTCCATTGAGGGCGTTGATCGAGTGGAAGCGCTCGATGTTGAGCACGATGGCATCCATGGGCACGTCGGGTTGCTCGCGACTCATCCTGTTGGCGTACTGGAAGAAGTAATCCCTGTTGTAGAGTCCCGTTAGGGTATCCGTTTCCGTTGCCGAGATGAGCTCCTTCGCGAGCTTTTCCGCTCGCTTGCTGCGCAGTAGAAGCAATGTGATGACTAGTATTACGGCCACAACGATTGCCAGCACAATGCCCATGTTGTCGGTAAGGAAGTCCGTGAGGGTCCGCTTGGCGTCCTCGGTGAGGTAGTACGACAGCGACGAGTTGACGGTGGAGTCGGGAACCTGGTTCACGACCTTTGCCAGTATGGAGTAGAGCTCCGTGTTTCCCTTTCCCACCGCAAAGCACGAGTCCAGGCTCACGGCCGTTGGAATGGTCGTAAGATGCAGTCGCTCGCACAACCGAGATATGTTGTTGTAGCGGTAACTGCTAATGAGCACGCAATCCGCCGTGTTGTTCGCCACCGCCTTTAGGCAGTCGTCGGTCGTCTTGTAGTACACCGTCTGCCAGTTGGGAAAGTGGTCCACCAAAAAGGCGTCGTAGTTTGGATTTCCCTCGTTAACGGCAACGATCACATGCCTTTCGTTGTTGAAGTTCTTCATATCCGTCTGACGAACAACCGCATAGACGTCGGTGCTCATGAGCGGTGGCGTCGTAACGATGCCCTGCTTCTCGCCGTCAAAGCCGCCAAGGCTGGCGGGAAAAACGCAGTCGACCTCTCCCCTCTTCAAGGCCTCCAGGGCATCCTCCGCCGTGGGATAGGCCTTTGGGTCAAACGAGAGCTTCGCGTTTTCCATGCAGGTCTGGGCGTATTCCAGATAGTCCTTTAGGGCACCCGTAAGCTTTCCGGTTTCCTTGTCTGTTGCGCAAAATGCCAGGTAGTTGTCTTGGTAGCCCACGCGAATGGGGCCGTGGCCATCGAGCCAGCCCTTCTCGGTTGCCGAGAGGAACGCGTTTGCGCCCGCCGTGTTTATGTACTGCTCGAACATCTGCTGGTTGAAGTAGCGGTTCTCGTTATGGATGCTACTCAGCGCCGCATTGAGGTCCTCTTGCAAATCGGGCCGGTTCTTGTTTACGGCAAAGAAGAAGTCGGACGACCCGACCTTGTACACCGGCATGGCGCGTGTCGGGTCCACGAAGGAGTCCACCGTAACGTAGGCGTCGATCTTGCCTTCCTTGATCATTTGCAGCGACTCGTCCTCGGTGGAAGTAAGCTCGACGACCTCGGCGGTTACCCCGTTGCGCTTAGCCCAGTCACGATAGAAGTCGGCCTGAATGCTGTCTTTGTTCACGCCAACGCGCTTTCCGTTGAGCGTAGAGGGATCCGTCGACAAGACCTCCTGACTGCCAGGGGCAACAAACAGGTAGTACTCCTCCGACCCCATGGAGTAATCGGGGAACAGCATGTTATTGGCGCGCTCTTCGGTGTACGAGACGTCGCTCATCAGGTCGATCTTGCCCTCGACCAGCATCTGCAGGAGGTCCGACCAGCTTCCCGTTACGTACTCGTAGCTCCAGCCGGTATACGCCGCGATCTTGAGCTGGTACTCGTAGGCGTAGCCAGAGCGGCGGCCGAACTTGTCCATGTTGTTGTACGACGAGTCGTACCAACCAACGCGCACCACCTTGCTTTCCTTCTCTTGCGCAAGCGCCCTCGCGCGCGGCGTTGGCATGGCCACCGCAGAGAGGGAGAGTACGAGCAGCAGAAAAAAGACCATGCTCCGTTTGATTTTTTCTGCTGCCCGCGCCATCGGTCCCCCGACTCTCGATTGCCACTATTGCTCAATGATACACATGTTGTTCTTATCTCGTACTCACGGAATCTTATTTATTCAGTCAAGGGTAGACATAAGATGGTAAACAAGGCGAGAGGGGCAGTTTTGGGGCAGCTCGAACTCGGGGCGCTGACATTAAGATTTCTGCAAAGTCATTCCGCAAAGAGCGTCGTCTGGCGCAAAAGTTGGCGCTCACACTCACCCGACTCCGTTAGCTTGCGAACGCGGGCGCCAATCGCCTTTGCCACCATGCGCGCCAATGTGTCAAACGCAGCTTTGTCGTACACCACTTCCTTGGTTACCGACACGACCTCGACGCCCATGGCTCGCAAGGCCAAGGCGCGACGCGCACCCCTTTGCAGAGCATCTTCCGATGCATGAAACTCCTCGCTGTCGTACTCCAGGTCGAGGCGCGCATCTGGCCAGAGGAGGTCGGGCACAAGCGATTTGCTTAGGGTAAAGGAGCCGGCGCGTGGCGTCACCTGCCGGCGCGCGTTGAGCTGTGGATGCGGCAGGCCATAGCCCCCTAGCTTCCGTGGGAGACAAAGGAGCAGATAGAGCGCTGTTTCCATGGGGGATGCGGACCCTGCCTCTAGGTATGAGAGCGCTCTTTTCGCAAGCGGTAACCCCGTTACGCCGCTGGCTCGATCGAGAAATGCCGCAATGCGGTGCGGCGTGGTGAGCGGCGCCCGTCCGTAGAGCGTGCGGTTCGAGACGAGCGGACTTTGGGTTGCCGCGCCAACCAGGCGGTAAAAGCCGCATAGTTCCATGCCCAGGACTATGAGTTGGTGCAGTTCGAGGTAATGCGCCATCAGCAAAAACGTGAGTTCCGGCGTCGGCACGTAAACCTTGTTGCCGAGCCGCAAAAACGATCGCTCGGGCAACGTGGTGCGACAAAGTCGCTGACTTACGTGCTTTACCGAGCGACGGCGCCCGACTTGCGGTACGAGCAGGTAAAGGGGCGAGCTGTGTGCGGGAGGTCGGATTCCGAGCGTCTCGTAGGGTACCTGCTTAAGGTCACGCGAACGTGCCGCGGCTTTTCTCATGCGAGTCATGGAGGATCGTACGAGCGGTGGCAGGGTTTCGCCGTCCGATTCGAGGTACGCATCGTCTTTGCTTTTGCTAAAGTCGCTGAATATGCTCTCGCCGGAAAGGGTCATTGCCAAGTCCTCGTCTGACAGCCAAAAGTCTTCGGCGTCTTCGTCAAAGCGAACAACGGGCTCCGACGGTTTGTCGCGCTGTTGCAAGCCCGCCTTTAGGTCATCTCGATCCCGATAGAGCGCCAAGGCCGACGGGCCGTCGAGCACCAGTGCGTTCGTGCTGGCAATCTGCTCGTCCGAAGAAGGTGCGGTCGTTCGCTCCCCGCCCTTCGCTTTGTAGTCTGCCATGAGTTTCCTGCTTCGTGTAATTTGCGGCTTGGAATTGCCAATTTTAGCCTATGTTGCACAGTTTTTGAATAGCGGATTTTACGGGCCCGCATTTTTGACCCTTCTACCTGCATCTTAGCAAGGCTCAATACTATCGCTCCGTACGACTCTCACTCAAAAACCGTGCAATATGCGATAAAACTGGCAAATATAAGCCGCAAACTACACGAAGCCGTAACGCATCCACCAAACTGTATGCTCTATGCTTTTGAAGCACATCATAGGCAGCGGGACAATCCTAAGTCATGCTTCAGGAATATACGTCTATACTAAGCTGAGGTTCGAATCAGACTCTCGGTGTAGCCAGATGAGCACAGTTCAGACGCTAAATACGACATTCGACATTTGGAGTGCGTTGTTCAGCGTCATCCTGATGCTTGGCGTTTATTTGACTCATCGCTATAACCCGTTGCAGGCGAAGTCTCTTTTCGGCGCACTGCTGGCAAACACGTTCCTCAACGTATTTGAGGCCCTAGCATACATCTTTCGCGGCAACGCGTCCGACCTGGGCTGGTGGATGGTCCGCATTTCCAACTTTGCCGTGTTCCTATGCAACCATCTGGTCCTGTTGTTTGCCGCAGCGTTTATTGTTCGAACCCTCGAGCGAAGCGAGACGGTAATCAGTCCGATGTTCAAGCGCGCATACAATGCAGCGATCTTCGTTGGGATCGCACTGCTCGCCCTCTCGCGGATCTTCGGCTTCTACTACGCGTTTGACGAGCACAACCAGTACTATCGCCTCAACAGCTACTGGCTCATGGTCATCATCCTTTGGGGATCGATGCTTGCCCTCTTCGCGCTGACGCTCAAGCATTGGCGATGCTTTTCGCGCATCGAGCGCGCCTCGTTCGTGACCCTCGAAGTCATGCCAATCGTTACCGCAATTGCCCAGTTGTTTACCTATGGGATCTCTCTTACCACGTTCGCCGGCTCCACGTCGCTCGCGCTCATGTTCATAGCCTACGAGCTGGAATGCTCGCGCGAAATCGTGGCCAACGAGCGAAGAATGCTCGACGACGTTATTGGTGCGCTGGCCGAGGCGGTCGACGCAAAGGACACCTACACGCGCGGTCATTCGGGTCGCGTTGCCGAATACGCGAAGATGCTCGCCAAGCGTTTGGGGTTGGGGCGCGAGGAGGCCGAGCGCATCTATCGCATGGCGCTGCTGCACGACGTGGGCAAGATCGGCATTCCCGACGCGGTTCTAAGCAAACCGGGAAGACTGTCGAAGGAGGAGTTCGGCGTCATAAGCTCGCACGCCTCTCTTGGCGGAGACATCCTGAGCAAGGTGGAGACCATGCCCGAGTTTACCGTTGGGGCGCGCTGGCATCACGAGCGCTACGACGGACACGGCTATCCCGACGGCATATCCGGCGACGATATCCCGCTTGAGGCGCGCATTATCTGCGTGGCCGACTGCTACGACGCCATGACCTCCGACAGGGTGTATCGCACGCACTTGTCGCAAGACGTGGTGCGAAAAGAGATCCAAGAGAACGCGGGGACGCAGTTCGACCCCGACGTCGCGCGCGCCATGTTGGAGATCATGGACGAAGACAAGGGCTACCACCTGCGCGAACACGGCTAAGGCCCTAACTTAGGGACAGTCCCCAAGTTAGGATTACGAGCGAATCCGAACTTGGGGACTGTCCCTAAGCTATGGCCAACGCGAGCTGGGCCTACTTCGAAGGCACGACCACCCTCTCGACGGACCTGCGCGTATCGTCGACCTTCCTGTTGAGCTCGTCAATCTCCTTCTGGATCCTCACGCGGTCATCCGACAGCAACCCCTTGGATTCGTTGAGCCGCTCCTGCAGGGACTCCACGTCCTCCTTGGTGTCGCTAACCTCTTTTTGCAGCTCTTCCTTGTCCTTCTTAATCGCCTCGGCGGTAACCTCCTCCTGCGAGACCTGGTGGTTCGCGGGCGGGTCGATGATGTAGAGCGACCACAGGATGCCGCCAATAACGGCAATGACCACAAACACGATGTTCATGGTGTCGTCGGGAATGCGCGCAAGCAAGCGCTCCAACATGGGATACACAAACCAGGTAATGATCGAAGCCGCCACGCCAAAGGCCAGCGCGTTTTGCAGACACACCTGCCCCATAATGTTAAAGGGCATGTCGGAGTAGTCCCACAGCTGGTGGTTGGCGTTAACAATGAGACCCATGGAAAACTCAATGACGCTGCAGGTGAGCGCGTTGGCAACAAAACTTACCACATAGCCCCATATGGGACGCTCGAAGCGACGCATGAGATATCGCCAAAGCGGATAGAGCAGCAGGGCGATTATGACCACCGCCGCACCCTCCATGGGATAGGGATAGAGCCAGTCGCGCCAAAGCATGGTGTTGGTGGGGTCGTACTCGCCCTTAACGAGTCCCAGGCGGATGAGCTGGCACATGGCCGCTTCCATCCAGTGGCCAAGCACCGAGAACACAATGAAGTAGATGATAAGGTTGCGCACGAAGGGCCAGCCGCGGCGTTTGCTCGCGATCTCCGCCTGACGCTTTGGCCTATAGGTTCTGAAATCGTTTACCAGTACCTTGTCCACGCGCTTGGAGAACAGGAAGTACAGGATGAGGAAGACGTTCCAAGCGAGCCCCCAAACAACGGTAAAGGGAGTTACGCTTTTTGTTATGAGGCTGTTTACTATGAGCGCCACGGCGCTAAACGCCGCCGTTGCGATAACGAACTTCTTGGTGATCTTGAAATAGTTGATAAAGAACCAGAAGCCCACGCCCTGAAGAATGATGGTAATCCAGTCCACGATGGTAACGGAGTTGTACACAATCGTGTCGCGCGAGGTCATGAGCAGAGCAAACAGAATGGACGCAATGTTTACGGCGTACACGATCTGCACCACGCGCATGAAGCCGAGCTTGCCTGGCTGGCTGAATTTGATGGCGTCGTAGGCTTCCTTAGCCGACTTGGTTGCCTCTTTGTGCTTTTGCTTGGCATCTTTGCGCGCGTCCTTGGCACGTGTGCGCGCGGCTTTTGTCTTCTCGCGGTCGCCCATGTTTTCGGCAATGACGGCAAAGCGTGCCGCCTCGTCGGCTGCCTCGTCGGCCTCCATGGCCTCGCCTGCGCGCGCCACCGCTTCGGCGGCATCGAGCTGAGCCTCGCGTGTGATCTTTGCGCGATCGGCCTTGCCGGTGCCAAACGCTGCCTCTATTGCATCCTCGGCGCCTTCGACCGCCTGCATGCGTGCTTCGGCCTCGGTAAGCGGCTCATCGCTTTCGGGCCTTCTCTCCTGCTTGCGAAAGATGTTCTGCATTTTACCACGTCTCCTTCGTACGCGCGAATACCCTCATTGTACATGAAATGACAGGCACGCTTAGCATGGTTGGGGCAGGTTGGAGGGGTGTAAGACGCGCATCGTTACTGCTCACACTCCGCGCCTTCACCGGTCCCGCATGCGGCTCCACGCTCGCTTCGCTCGCTCACTTTGTGAGTCGCCGCTTGCGGTCCGGACAAAGGCGCGGAGTGTGAGCAGTAACTGTGCAAAGACTCGGCCCGAGGGGCAGGTCACACGTTTGGCGAAGACACGCGCAACGAGCGCAACGTGTGATACGTTAATTACTACGTTCATCGCATAAACGAGCAGAAGGGAAGCATGCATATGGATGAGCCGAAGAAAGGGCCAGAGGCAGTTCCAGAGGCAAAGAAGAAGCCGGTCGTACCCATAGTCATTGGCGTTCTGGTGGTGGCAGCCATTGCCGTCGCTGCCTTCGTGCTTCTAAACAAGCCCAAGGTCAAGGTGCCCGAAATTGTCTACATGGAGCACACCGAAGCTCAAAAGGAGCTTTCCAATGCCGGACTCAAGATCGGGTCGGTAACCGAGAAGGAAAGCGCAGAGGTTCCCCTTGGCGATATCGTGCTGGAGTGCAACCCTGCCGTGGGCGCCACCGTAGACAAGGACTCCGCCGTAAACATAGTGGTTTCCAAGGGTCCCAAGCTCTCCGATTCGGTAGAGGTTCCCGACCTCACCGGGCTTAGCGCCGAGGAAGCCGAGAAGAAGCTCAGTGACGCTCTGTTTATTCCGCAGCCGGGACCACAGGTGAACTCCGATACCGTAGAGGCCGGCAAGGTTTGCTCCCAATCCGCGGCGCCAGGCACAAAGGCGCAGGTTCTCTCTGTTATTACCTATAGCGTAAGCCTTGGCAAGGAGCAGGTGACCGTTCCCGACGTTGCCGGCAAGAGCGTCAACGAGGCTCGCGATATCCTTGCCAAAGCCGGGCTGGGCTCCGACACCACCAACTCCTATAGCGACATCGTAAAGAAGGACGTGGTAATAAGCCAAAGCGTGGCCAAGGATACCAAGGTGAACAAGGGCACGGTCGTAACCGTTGAGGTTTCGCTGGGCAAAAAGCCCGCAACGCAGGTTTTGGTCCCCAACATCCTTAGCTACAGCCGTAACGAGGCAATTAAGACGCTCGAGAGCGCGGGGCTCAAGTACAGCTACAGTGGCGACGAGGACGGAACCGTCGTTTCCATGAAGCCTGCTCCCAACGCCAAGGTCGACCAAGGTTCTACGGTTACCTTCGAGCTCAAGCGCCCAACGCCGGTGCAAACGCCTGCACCTACGCCTGCGCCAACGCAGGAATCCACGCCGACTCCGACGCCGACTCCGACGCCTGCGCCAGAGTCCTCGTCCAGCTCCAACGATGACTATAAAGCCAACTACAGCAAGGAGCAGTGCACCGACATTGCGACCAAGGCCATGGGAGCGGGCGGACAGGCAAAGGGCGATCCCATTGACCTCAAGACCTCCGACCTCATTAATGGCGGTGGAACCTTGTATTACAACGTTGAGTTCAATCTTGGCGAGGCCAAGTATCAGGTGCAGGTAGACGCCATCGAAGGCAGTGTAATCAGCGCCTCCGAAACAACGGGCAACATAGAGAGCATACTCGACGCAAACGGCAACGTAGTAAGCTCGCGCGAGATTTAGCGCGTAGTGGCGATTTGTCTCGGGGCGCGCTCCGGGCAAATCGCCATTCTTTTGGCAAGGGTAGTGATTGGTAACTGCCTATGGAAGGGAGGAAGGATGTTCTGTCCGAACTGTGGTGCCAACATTCCAGAGGGAAATCCTCGATTTTGTCCGTCTTGCGGTACGGCCTTAGACAAGGGCATGGCGGAGGTCGAGGCGCCGGCGGAGGAGGAGGCCGAGCCGGCGGCAGAGGTCGCGCCCGAGCCGACGGCAGAGCCTGAGCCTGAGCCGGTTGCGGAGCACGCGCCAGCGGCGACCGAGCCTGAGCCGGTTGCGGAGCACGCGCCAGCGCCGAAGCCCGAGCTCGAGCCCGAGCCCGCACCCGAGGCTTCGCCCAAACCCAAGCCCAACACCAAGCTCATCGCCCTTATCGCCGTAGCGGTGCTGGTCATAGCTGCACTAGTGGTTGGCATCGTAGTAACCACCTCATCCAACAACTCCGCCAGCTCTTCCGAACAACCCGCTCCTCCCGAGAACCCGCCCGAGCCGGAGCTCTCTCCCGAGGAGAAGCGCGCGTTCTTCGTGGGCAAGTGGGTCGCTCAGGACTCCACCGACAAAAACATGCCCAAGCAGTGGTTCGACTCCAACGCTGACCAGGGCATCTACATTACCCTCACGCTTTGGGACGACGGCACCGGCGTGTTCCGCACGGATACCGGTCCCGTAAAGACCACGTGGGACGCAGAGTCCGTAACCAAGGCCAAGATGAAGGTCGACGACGTGGAGATGCCCCTCTCACTGAGGAGCAAGAAGCTCACCATGACCAATGCCGATGGAGCGGAGATGTACTTCGTGCCCGAGGACGAGGTCGACATGTCCAATGCCGTGGACCTCACCAATCACGGGCAAGGCGTTACGGTTGACCCCAGCACCATTAAGGTCGAGCAGTATCTTAAGCTCATCGGCAACGAGAGCGTGGGATACATGCAGGTGCCCGAGTCGTGGACCAATCGCACCAGCGATCTTGAGTCGGAGTTCGTAAAGTCCTACGATGCGCTTATGTACGTTAATCAGCGCTCCGAGTACTTGTCTCCCGCGCTTGGCCACGCGGCGTTTTCGCAGATGATCCAGATGAGCCGTCACAGCGGTTCCTACACGCAGTTGGCTCAGCAGCTTGCTGACTCCTACAAGAAGGACAGCAACTACGCCAACACCACCACGTCGCGTATGACGGTGGGCAAGCGGCGCGCCATCTATGTGTCGAGCTCCAATACCACCGACAACGTGAGCGTTGCCAGCATTGTGATCGATCGCGACAACGACGAAAAGGTGAGCGTGGTCCTTTCGGTCAATTGCGGAGCGATTGGTGACCAAAAGATCGCCGACCAGATTGCGGCGTTCGTGTCTACCTGGCAAGTAGAGTAGCGCGGGCGGCGGTCGCGGCGGCCCGCGGGCGGTTGTGATGCACACAAAATCGGACGTTTTGGCCAAACGTGCGGACAAAATCGGACATACGTATTGTCCCAAGCAATCGTTGCGTTTGTCATCGGGCGTTGACATTTTCTTGACTCTTTTCTTGCAGCTAGGCGTGAGATTGTATATGGCCTGGCCTCGTATTTATAGGTAGATAAGGAAAGGAACCAATCACAAAACGTGAAGGAGATAATCATGAAGGCCACCAACAATATCAACGCCAAGAAAGTCGCCGTGGCAGCCGCCATCGCAATCGCCCTTACCGGCACCGGAGTCGCAACCTACACCATGGGCTCCAACGCTTCGCTTCAGCGTCAACTCAAGAGCCAGCCAACTCAGAACGCAACCAAGACAGCCACCGTCGCCCCAACCGAAGGCCAGGCCGAAGAAGAGCTGCTCGTCCTGGACGATGCGACGTACGCCACCGGCAATCAGACGGCCAATGGAGGATCTGCTGCAAACGGCACCACCGCAGGCGAGGAGTACGAAGAGTATGCGTACGACGATTCCGACTACGATTACGGCGACTACGACGATGCAGAGTATGACTACAGCGATTACGATGACTCTGACTATGTTGACTACGACGATTCCGACTACGACTACAGCGATTACGAGGGAACCGAGAACACCCAGAGCGCCACGGTAAACAACCAGGAAAACGAGGCCGGAACCAGCGAGTCTGCAACCGCCAGCAACAAGCAGGCAAAGCCTTCCGCCAATGCGAACGACAAGGCCAAGGCCGAGGCAGAGAAGAAGGCAGCCGAGGCCAAGGCGAAGGCAGAAGCCGAGGCCAAGGCCAAGGCCGAGGCAGAGAAGAAGGCGGCCGAGGCAAAGGCGAAGGCCGAAGCCGAGGCCAAGGCCAAGGCCGAGGCAGAGAAGAAGGCAGCCGAGGCCAAGGCCAAGGCGAAGGCCGAGGCAGAAGCCGCAGCCAAAGCCAACGAGGAGCGCGTAGCCGGCATGAACAACCTCAACGACGAAGAGCGCGCAACCCTGGTAAAGCTCTACAACAAGCGCGACGCACTTGTCCGCAACGGCAAGGAAGTACCCCAGAAGCTCCAGGACCGCATCGCAAAGCTCGAGAACAAAGCCGCTCAGCCCAAGCCCGAAGAAAAGACCGAAGACAAGACCCAGAACAGCACCGAGCCCAAGGCCGAGGAAAAGGCCGAACCCAAGACCCAGAACGACACCGAGCAAAAGACCGAAGCCACCACCGAACCCGCAGCAGCATAAGCACCCCTCAAACAAGCGCCGCAACTCGGGGACCGTCCCAAATCCTGGGGACGGTCCCCAACTTTGCGTCCAGCCCCAGCCTGCGTATGCCCCAACCCTACGCCCGACCCCCAACTTTGCCTATACTCTTGCACTAAGAGGAGTGGAGGCCAGCATGCACAAACGAGCACTCGCCCTCGTTGAGGGCGTATCGAACATCGAACTTTTCTACGATCTTATCTTCGTATATGCCATTAGCGTAATCACGTCGCTGTGTCACGGCATACAGGGTGGCTTCTTGGATATGGGCACCTGGCTCATCTACCTGTTTTGCTTTCTTGTAGTCCTGCAGGTTTGGTTCTACTCCACGCTCCTGCTCAATCGCTACAGCGACCGCTCTCCCATAGAGTGCGTGAGCCTCTTTATAAACATGTTCCTGCTGTACTTTTTGGCCAACGGAGTACGGCAGGATTGGACGGAAACCGCCCGGCTCTTTAACGTCACCTGGGCCGGCATCCTTGTGAACCTCGCAATCCAGTGGATCATCAAGCTACGCACCTACACCAACTTGGACGAGGACGACCGCCGCCAAATGCGCGGATCGGCCATCACCCTGCTGATACAAGCTGCCATTGCGATTTCCGGCGCCTTCCTGGCCAAAATTCCCAGCGAGCTTACGTCGTGGATCGCGCTTTTGTTTGGCATGCTCATCTGGGTATTCTCCAGCCGACATCGCATCAAGCACGCGCGCTTTGACCACGTGGCGGAGCGCTGCTCGCTGCTCACCATTATCGCCTTTGGAGAAATGCTGGTGGGAATCTCGTCGTACATGGTAGACGTATCGTCCATGCTCTATCCCGTTGGCGTATTCCTGCTGGTAGTGGGCTTATTCCTCATATACATCTTCGAACACGACCACATGCTGGACCACCACGCCAAAACCGACGGCATGACGTACATGACAATTTCGTCGTGGCTCATCGTGATTATTGGCAACCTCACCGTGGCGCTGAACTACATGCCCCGCGACGAGATCGACTTTATTCCCAAGAGCATCTACCTGTCTGCGTGCCTGGTGCTCTACCTGCTCACTTCGTTTTTGCTGGGACGCTACAACAAGCCCGAATATCGCTACTCAATCTATTACATAATCGGTAGGATTGCGGTGTGTGTCTTCATTATTGCAGTGGGCGTCCTGACGAGCTTCGATCCCGCCATCGGGCTTGTTTGCCATGTGCTGGCCATATACGCCGCCTTTGGCTACGAATACTTTTTGTGGCATCGGCGCACGAAGCACGCGGTCCTTGGCAGATCGGTGGGAATCACCCACGAGGACGACGAGGACAACTAGCCGATGGCACACTTATACTTGGTTTAACTGTGCCACCTTGCGCTTGAGGAGGCCAAGCATTACGGCACAGGCCATTGAGCCCGCCACCAACGCGCACAGGTACAAAACCGGATTGCCCACAACGGGGATAACGAAAATCCCCCCATGAGGCGCCACGAGCGTGCATCCAAACGCCTCGGAGAGCCCGCCTGCCACGGCCGAGCCAACCATGCACGAGGGAATCACGCGAAGCGGGTCGGTAAGCACGAAAGGCAAGGCGCCTTCGGTAATAAACGACAGACCCATAAACAGCGTCGCAGCCCCCTGGTCACGCGCCTCCTCGTCAAACTTGTTGCGGAACAGCAGCATGCAAAGGGCGATTCCGCACGGAGGCACCATGCCGCCCACCATAACGGAGGCCATGATGTTCGGCGAGCCAGACGCAATGGAGGCAACGCCAAAGTGGTACGCCGCCTTGTTTATGGGGCCGCCCATGTCGGTTGCCATCATGGCGCCACACACGGCGCCCATCACCACGCCGCTCCCCTCCTGCAGCGCGGCGAGCATCGAGGTCAGCGCCGCATCAAAGGCACTCGCCACCGGATCGATGATGTAGGTCATCAGCAAATACATGATGAGCAGCGAGAATACCGGGTAGAGCAGCACCGGCGCCACACGCTGCAGGCGCGGACCCGTTTCGCACAGGAACCCTTTCATAAGACGCACCACAATGGCGGCCACGCAAGCCGCCGCAATGGCCCCGGCAAAGCCCGCACTCCCCTGCGAAGACAAGAACCCGCCGGCAAAGCCCGCCATAAACGCCTCATCACCCGCAAGTCCGCGCGCAAAGAAGGCCGCAAAGATGGGCAGCATAAAGTTGAACGCCGCCGAACCCACGTCGCGCAAGCCCGCGGCAATGGGGGTTATCGATCCAAAGTTCGCGCGCGCCTCGGCCGACAGCGTGTTTACGTCCACGCTTGCAGCGTCAATAAGAAATGCGAGGGCAATGAGGATGCCGCCGCCAGCCACAAACGGAACCATCTTGTACACGGCTTCTAGCAGGCTTTTTACCACAAGATCAAGCGTTGGCCGCACGTTTTGCAACCTCGTGGGCCGCTCGTTCGGCGAAGATGTCTCCGCATCGCCGGAAGCGTCCGTTGCCGGGCCAGCCTCCTCCGTCGCCGCCTGTCGCGCGGGTCCTCTTACCACGCCCACCTGGTCGTTGGCCATATGCGGCGTCACGCCCTCCTCGTAGACCGTAAGGAACCCACGCCCGCCCTCTTTGGTAACGTAGAGGGCGTCGTCGGCACGCTCCACCGCAATCTCAAGAGAGTCGCAGTCCCGCAGCTGCGCGAGCCCGACGCTCACCGACACGTGAATCTGGTCATCGATCGTCTGGCCCGCAACCGCGTCGATCATCTTTTGCACACGAGCCTCGGCCTCCTCCACAGGTCCGCGCAGCACGGCAATAAACTCGTCGCCGCCCCAACGTCCCGAGATGCCGTTGCCACCAGCTGCCTCACGCACCTTTGACGCCACCATAGACAAGGCCTTGTCGCCGGAGGCGTGGCCGTAGGTGTCGTTGATTCCCTTGAACTTGTCTACGTCGATAAGCGCCAGATGGGCCTCGCCCATTCCCTCCTCGCTAAGCGTCTCGAAGCTCGACGAGAACCACTTGCGGTTAGCCAAGCCCGTAAGCTCGTCGGTTGTTGCAACGCGCATAAGGCGCGTTCGATACCAGCGCACAATAAACATCACGAGTAGCAGGAGCAGGATCATAACGACGCACAGCGCGAGAACCAGCGTGGTCACACGCTCTCGCATGGGGCCAAAAATGTCCTCGGCGGTATAGGCAGCAAGCGCAAAGCAGCCCGTTTCGTTGCTTCTCCATGCCTCGTAGAGCATCTGTCCCTGCGGCAGAATTCCCTCGAGTCCCTCCCATACCTGCACCTTTTGGGTCTTGCCGCTTTGCAGGTCGCCAAGCGCTCCCGCAAGGTTGGGATACAGATCGTATACGCTTTTCCCCTCAGCAGACGGGTCTTGGGTGCTAAGAAGCACCGTTCCGTCAGCGCTATACAGAATCGTGTTCGGCTGCTCCTCCGTCCAAAGCTCGAGCACGGTGTCTATTAGGGCAGACGTAGGTATAAAAACGCCCAGCGTACCAGAGTGCGCTGACTCGCCGCGAATCGCCCTGCCGACTATGAGCTCGCTCGCGTTTGCGTTTTTGCCCACGAAGCCGTGCACGTGATATCCGCCCGCATTGTTACGCACGGCATCGGAATACACGAACCAAAACCGACTCCAGTCCTTGTCCTCAATGTGCTCGTACGTTCCGTCGGCCTTGTAGATCATGTGCGTCGTGCCCGAAAGGGCGTACGACAATCCCTTTTCTGCGTTTGGCGTCGACTTGGCAAGCAACGGAGTAACGGTGGCCGAGGTTTGCTCTGAGGTCGCGCCGGCATCCTCTTGCTTGAAGGCCTGCGACACATCCGCGTCTATCATGGAGGCGTCCACGAGCTCAAAGTGGCTCCGCACAACCGTGTTGATCGTGGACGTTAGCTCAGCGGCATAGAGGTCCATCGAGCTTTCGGCATGGTTTTTGGCGGAGTCAATGCTGGTGTGAATAATCAAAAGAACAATGGCGACAAAGGCGGCGGCAATGGTGAGCGTCACCGCTGCCACGATGCCTCCTGTTCGCCTGTCGTGCATGCTGCCCCCTTAGTCTCCCTATCGAGCGTAACACGATTGCAAGGGCTTGGAGGTCCGAACTCAGGCAGTGGCACAGTTATGCCTGGCATAGCTGTGCCACAGTGAAGTAGAGTGTAGTAATTTAACACTCTACTTCACTGTGGACTTCACTCACTTCACGGTGGGAGGGGTATCTGTAATTTGGCAACGGTGCGTGTATGAGCTGCGAGAGGTTCGATAGAATCGCCTTTGGGGATAGGTCGCCTTCAAACGCAGCGCGTAGGCTTGCACTTTGTTCGAGGTCGAGCAGGGCGTAGCTTTGGTAGTTCTCAGTAGCGAATCTCTCGAGCAGATGGCTCTTTCCCACCTGTCTCGCGCCGAACAGCATAAGAGGCTTGCGCACTGGATTGCTTTTCCAATTGAGGTGCGTTCATCGCATCTCTTTGCATGATTACTCCCGGCTCTTCATAGGCAATTTGGTCAATTTTATCTATAGATAAATGTCATGTTGGTCATTTTATCATGGAAATATGAGTCAACAGGACTTCAGACGAACATGAGAATCTTGTCCTTTGACGGCACACTGCGAGAGGTAGAGGTTTATGAGTCGCTCATGGTGATTCCTATCGCAGTGGGTTATTTATATTTTACGTCGTAAACGCGTATTTTAAATACATAATCTTTCTAAATGCAATGATTAATTACTCAGAGACAAGACCATCGATTATGCTCCCCTGGCTAAGGGACAGGCCCCAAGCTCGGCTGATCCGAACTTGGGGCCTGTCCCTTGGTTGGGGTTTGAGCGTTACTCGCTCATGCGGCGGCGCCTGTACAGTACGCCGGCTACGACGCCAACCACACCTATGCCGACAAGCGCTATAACGATGGCGCTGTTGGTGTTGTCACCCGTCCTGGCTGTTGCGAGCCTGGAGGAGGTGCTCCTCTTGGGTGTGCTTGACTTGTAGCTGTTGGTGCAGGTTACGGTGTGGGTATATCCATCCAAGGACTTTCTTGGATTGGACATGCTTGGAGTGAGGTCGCCGGAGTCGGTCTCCTCAACCTTGTAGTAGATGCCATCCTTGGTAATCGGCAGCTTGCTGGCTTCCTTGCTCTCGTCGTGCTTGAGCGTGAAGTTCGCCACGCCGTCCTTGAACTCCATGTTGCCGTACTTGCCATTGATGGTCTTGTAGACTTCCTTATAGTCTTTGTCCTTGTACAGCGTGACCTTGAACTTGTAGTCGCGGGTCTTGTCGTCGGAACGCGAGCTGGAAACCTTCTTCTTCACAACCAGGTTGGCACCACTCTTGTTGATAACATCGCCCGCAAGACCTTCCAGGTTCTTGTCTGCCGTAAGCTCGAGTTCGCCCTTCGTAACGTCGCCCGTGAGCGAGGTAAGGATGCCAAGGCGATTGCTGTCCTTTGTACCGTCGTTGTCGAACACGGGGTCGGACTCAGGATCGGAGTGGTACTTCCAATCCTTTTCGTGGTCGGCCTTTACCGTAAATTCAATGGGATCGATCTTCTTGTAGCCTTCGGGCGCAACCGTCTCGGTAAGGATGTAGTCGCCGTCGTCCAAGCCAGTGGCGGTAAACGTGTTGCCACCGCCGAGGAGCGTGCTTTCATTGACAGTAAGCTCTATTTCCTTGGGGTCGCCATTCGCAATTTTCTTCTGAAGTTTGAACTCTGCGCCCTTGAGCGGCATAGAATGCTCGTTCACCTTACTGATGTCCAGCTTATAGGTGAAGGCGATTACGTAGTCCCAAGGCAGCTCACCCTCTTGCTCCTGCTTGTCAATCTCTGGATTGTTGCTAAATGTTAGCTTGCAGGCATTTACGTTGCCTTCCTTACCCAACACGGCATCACTGTTAAGCGTAGCAGTGAACTCAAGATCTACCTTAGCACCGTTAAGGGCTTCGTTGGTTATCAACCCTTCGTCTACGCCTGTCCACGTAATCGTGTATCCGAAGTCGTGCTCGTTCTCGGCGACCTTGGTAACCTCGTACTCGGACTCGGGTATTACTTTGCCGTCATTGCCGGTAACGGTAATCTTGGCGTCCTTGTTGTAGGTGAGGCTGTTCTCCATCTTGTCAGTGAAGGTGATATGGTACTTCTTGTAGGTCGTAACGTCCTTAGGCAGCGTGGCAGTGAGCTTGTACGGCACGGCATCGCCGATGTCGTAGTCCGCGGAGTCCTGCCAGTCGCTGGTCTCGCCCGTAGTGTCGTTGGTGTCCTTGATCTTCTTGTCGAAGCCAGGAGTGCCAGGCTTGGTGTTGGTGAACTCGGCCGTCTCCACAACCGTTTCGCCATCCTTCTTGTTTTGTGAGTAGACCGTGACTGTCTTTGACTTTTCGCCAAGGAGTGACATGCCGTTGGGGTTCTTTGACGTGTCCTCAGTTACTGTATAGACACCAGGCATCAAGTTGTCGACTGTAACCGTGTTGGACTTTCCGTCAGTCACTTCAACCGTTACGTCTTGGCTATTCGTCGAGTCATCGGGTCCGGTAACCGTAACGTCGGAGGAGTTGTCTACATGAACTTGCTTGTTCACGTTGTCGCTAAAGGGGATTTGGGTTGCGTCCTCCTTAATCGTGCCCGTAAAGCTCACGTTAAAGCGGGCGTTGGCGGAAGCTAGGAGCTTGTCGATGTTTTGAGCATTAGGATTAAACGTTACCTTGAGCGTGTTTCCGCTAACGCTATAGGTGTTGCCCGGTACTGCATAAACCTGTCCTGTGGAAGTGTCGGTAACATTGATGGTAAACGTCCCCGTTGTTCCGTTGATGTTCTCAATCTGTGCGGTAATGGTGTACTCCATCTCCGTGCCCGGCGTGGGGAACTGAATGCCATCCGGCTGCTCCGCAAAGAAGAGGCTTATGTTGTAGGACTGGCCGGGATTCACTTGGTATACGCCCTGGTCGTTTTTAGGAGCATTGATAGTTGCGTCGGTTAGAAAAGAAGCAAGGTTTGTGTCTTCCTGCGCATGTAAGGCCCCCTCAAAGCCAGCTTGAGTGGTAATGCTCTGGACGCTCCTGACTTGCGAATTCAGAATGCTTTTCTGACGAATGATATTTGTAAGACCCGTTTGCTCTTCTTCACTTGCGGTCGCGCCATTATTGTTGCCAGCATTCTTTGATTCAGATTCTTCGTCCTTCTGCTGCTCTTCCTTCTTCTGCTCCTCGCTCGACTTCTGCTGCTCATCGGACTTCTGCTGCTCGTCCTTCTTCGCAGCCTCGACCTCAATCGCTATGGGCTCGGTGGGGGCACCAAAGTCCACAGACTCGGTTCCGGCGGCGAACGTGCCGGCGATCGAAAGCTCAAACTCAACGCTCGTGAGCTCGTTGACCGTGGCAAGGGCCTCTGCGATTTCTTCCTGCGTGCGCTTGTCGGCATCGCGGACCTTCCACACCATGTGTACGGTGTCGCCGTCAATCCACCAGCACTCCTTGCCGAGCTCGATGGGCTGACGCCCGCCATTGTCGTCAACATAAGTAATAAAGAGAGCTTCCTTCGCTGCGGGCTGCTCGGCTGCGGGGGTAAAGCCGGCAGGCAGCTTGTAGGTGAGCTCTCCCTCGGTGGCAAACTGCTTTTCGTCTTTCTCGGTAAAGGTGAGCTTCGCAATGTATTTCTGCTCTTCCTTTACCTGCAGCACACCGTCCTTCTCCTCAACGTCCTTATCGTCGGCGTCCTTGATCTCTGCCTTGGTTATGAAGTCGGCAAGATTGGCACCTTGGGGCGTCTTTGCGGGCTCGGGGGTTTCCGAGCTGCTGCTCGACGACGAGCTTTGCGCGGGTTGGCTTTGCTCGTCGCTGCTAGAGCTGTTGTTTGCGGGAGCCTGGTTTGTAGGCTCGGGCTCGCTAGTGGGCTCGGGCTCGCCTTCGGGCTGAGACTCGGTGGGAGTGTTGCCCTCATTCGTGGACGAACTGCCTGCACTCGACGACGAGTTGTTCGTGTTGCCTCCACCTGGGTCGGTGGTCTCGTTCGTCTTGGGATCTTCCTGCGCTATGGCCGTTGCCATAAGGAACTCAGAGCGAGCCTCTTGCACGCCCTGAACTGGCAAAAGGCTCAAGATCATCGACACGCTTACCAAGACGCTCATAAAGCGCGCTAACGACTTGTTCCTAAGCCAAAAGCCCGTGCCCTTCTTCTTCATTTCTATTCCCCCTTGTCCGCTTTTACCGCTCTCATTTTTAGGTTACTGAATTAGATTCCTGAATCGAAACCTAAAAATCCGCATTCTGTATCAAATTAGCAGTTTCTTTATATGCGGTCGCGCGCCCACAATTGCGATTCGCCGAACGTGATTACACACTCCGTGAGCGGATACGTATCTAATTTCGTAGTAATTTGCTTGCTCTTTTAGGAGATTTGTGCATGGGTTTGATGGACACGTGCCTACATATCACCCGTGTCCAATGGGAGCATCCCTGACCCTAAAGGTTGTTGGGACAAAGCGGAAAACCGAGGCTATTCACGCACCTTTCGCGCACTTTTCGGAGACTCGGTGCCGGAACCGATCGCCGCAGGGCATACCTAAACGCAGGCCGCGCGGGATACCACGCGTGGCACAGATCATGCGGGCGTGGTTCTTCTCATCCCCAAACAGGCCGTCCCAAACATCCCGCTCCCACGGGTGAGTTACCGACAGCTGAAAAGTGATGTACTTTGATACATTATATATGCAGGTAAATGGGCCATGCCTTAATCTTATAATTCAGCTATCGGTAATTTGCTCCATAGACAAGGGGTCAACCTGCATTCTTCGAGCAATCCGGAGGGAGTCTAGTGCCGCTAGGGTCCCGAACGCACTATATATATTAGTCTATGCTCCAGGACCAACGACCGTCCGTAAATACCGGCACCTCGTCGCCGGCATGCGTGATCCCGGTGATTTCCAGGTCGTCCGCGCCGATCATGAAGTCAACGTGAGTCGTGCTTTGGTTTACCCCATGCGCCATGAGCTCCTCTTTGCTCATGGAAAGGCCCTTGTCCAAACATTCGGGAAAGCCCGTACCCAACGCTAGGTGACAGCTCGCGTTTTCGTCGAACAGTGTGTCGTAATACAAAAGACCGCTCTGTCGGATGGGCGTGTCTTTGGCAACCAGGGCGCACTCCCCCAGCATGCAAGAGCGCTCGTCTGTCTCCAAAATGCTGCGTAATACATCCTTGCCTTGTAATGCGTCGTATTCTACGACCTTGCCATCCTTGAACCTCAGCCAGAAGTCTTGTATTACGTTACCTGCGTATACCAGCGGTAATACGGAGCGTACTACACCGTTAATACGTTTACAGTCGGGTGAGGTAAACACCTCCTCGGTGGGGATGTTGGGGAAGAACACCACGCCATCCACCGTTCGGCATGCGCCGCCCATCCACCGATGACCTGGATTCATGCCCACTTCCAAGTCAGTCCCGTTTGCTGAGTAATACCGCAAACGGTCAAACGAGTGCTCATTTAGCATGCGCTTGTTCTTCTCGAATGTGGCGTTGTGGCGCTCCCACTCGGCTTGGGGGTCTGGCCCATCCGCACGCGCCGCAACCAGTATTGCGTCCCACAGGCGATACATTGCCTCATATTCCGATGCGTCCGGGAACACCCTCTTTGCCCATGCCGCAACCGGTGCGCCCGCGATGCTCCAAGCGTTCTTGCCAAAGTCCAGCCCGTCCCTATACACGTCACACTGCGTACTCTGCGCCCGTGCACGAAGTGCCAGCTTTTTGGGATCAATGTTCGTCAGGGCGTTTGGGTCGTTTCCACGCACGTGTAAAAACGTGGCCCCGTCCGCCGCAAGGGAATTGAGCTGTTCTCTCTTCCATGCAGGTACGTTTTCGAAGTAGCTCACATCCATATGCTCGTACTCGAGGCGCGCCACCGCATCGTCCGCCCATATAACCGTAACGTGCCCCGCTCCGGCATCGTATCCCTTTTTCGCCAGAAGTCGCGCGAAGTCCGCACGCTCCACCGGCGCATTTATAACCAGCTCCTGACCTGGCTGCACTGACGCACCCTTTTTTACGGCAAGCTCCGCATAGCGTTCGATCTTGCGGTGCAGTCCCGCAATCGAAGCCTCTGCCTCTTCGCGCGTCATTCGCTTGTGCATGCCAAGCCTCCTACCCTTGGATTCAGTGCACATAATACTCTTTCGTGCGGGGTTATACATTACCTTCCGTAAAGCTTGATGCTACTGAATGTACGCTTTGGGCTTGCGGTCTAAGGAGCGGCAAAGGCGTAAGCTCGCTCGTCGACCGAATTACCGACAGCTGCAAATCCTATTTGTTTTATACATTATATTCGCAGGTAAATACCACATGCATAATGCCTATATTTCAACTGTCGGTAATTCCTTCGGAAGCAAAGGAGGCAGTAGCATCGACACAAGCCTCACGCGCCAAATCTGCTCGAGCTCCGTTGGAACTTCCAGCGCCTCTCCCACACAGCGCGCGATCTGCCGTGCCAGCAACGAGATGCCCTCCGTCGTTCTTATCTGCTCGTAGGTAACATGAAGTACGGTCCACCCAAGCGCCGAGAGCGTATTAGAACGATTGGCATCGCTTGCGACCTTGTGTTTTCCAGCACCAAAATGCTCGTCCCAACCGTAGTACTCCACCACCAAACGCTGGTCCGGCCAACAGAGGTCTGCATACATTACGTTCTGTGACGAAATCGACTTGTCCTCCTCACCTACTTTAATCTCGTAATTCACCTGCGGACGCGGCAGACCAAAGCCGCCCATGTTCGTTGGGAGCGACAGCACAAGCGCGAGCATGGTTTCCATGGGAGACGCCAGACCCTCAAACGCTGCGTCAGCCACCTTGCGGGTCCGCATTATCCCCTTGCTTGCAGGCATTTGTCTAAGATAGTCCACAAGCTTGGTGCGACTCACGATAGGCTTCGTTTTAAACACAACGTCCCACTCGACCGTCTCGTTCTCTTCGCACACGGGCACATATCTGTACGTACCCATAAAGTCACAGAGCACTTGGGTCGCCCGAACGAATCGCTCGATGTTCTCCCAAGCAAGAAGGTCCTTGGCCGTAGGGCTTGATCCGTTAAGGCCAGCTTCTTTGCACAGGCGGTCGCTAAGTTCGGCAGATTGCTGCGCCCGTTCCTTCGATAGACGACTTGCAGGCTTTGCCACTGCGAGCTGCACGGTGGCAAAGTAGGGAGTGCTCACAAACACACGGTCGTGCACACGCACGAACGACTTGGGCGGAAAGAAGTCCCTCCACACATGAAACCGTGCAGACTTCCCACGGGAGTAGCACGACTTGTTGGGAACCAAAAGGTCGACGGGCCTTTTGTAAATGCCAAATGACAAAAGATCGATCTCACTGGCCAGCTGTTTGAAATCGCCTTGGGTCGTAACGCAGCTAGCGGCAGCAGGCACGAGCCAAATGTCCTCGTCCCACAGCACGCCCTTCCAACCACGCGCAGCCAGCGACCAAATCGCCTCGACGGCGGATTCGTGACTTACAAGGGCGTAGGTTTTTCCTTCTGGATCGTCGTATGGGCTTGTCATTTGGCGCTCTTTTCCACTGGCGAATTGGCGAATTACCGACAGCTGAATTATAGAGCCATAAAATGCCTGTTGGCTGCATGGCGAAATTGCAGCTGTCGGTAATTCGAGACATAAGGCTAACAAGACCCTGTCCCCTTGTTGGCTTTTGTGCTAACATACTGCGAAATGCGGGTGTCGCCAAGTGGTAAGGCAGTAGCTTCCCAAGCTACCATCCGCGGGTTCGAGTCCCGTCACCCGCTCCAGAGCAAAGCAGAGTGGTCTCCAGCAATGGGGACCACTTTTTTACGTGAAAAGCTGACAAGGGGACAGGTCACTTGTCAGCTTTTTCTTTGCGTGCATGTGAAGGATTTGTGAATGAGCAAACGCCGAATTTTGGACTGCATTTTGGAACCGCGCAGCAGCAGCAATCCTGCAAGCCGCATTTCCTGCGGATACACCCTCTAGCTGCGCAATTGCCGAGAAAAACGCGCGAAGAATCTACTTCCTAGCGGAGAAATTCGTGCGAAACGGTGTTCGTAGTCTGGTCTCCCAACTTCGATCAAGGGAGGCATGTATGCGATCCAAAACACTCGCTCCGTCATCGGGCGATCGGTCCAGAAGCCCAAACCAACCCAACCACGAAGCCCCAACGACGCCGCCGCGCCACAGGCTTCGCGGCGGCGACATTGCCCGCGGTGGCGTCCCCGCAGCTATCGGTCACGCTGGAAGAAGCGGTCTTGCGGCCTTCTCATTCGCGAACACAGGCAAGATTCCGGTAAACCTCGTCGTCTCGGTCTGTTTGCTCGCGCTTCTATCCGCCACTTTTGTCTGCTCACCCTCCCCTGCCCTGGCAGCCACGTCCATCAGCTTTCCCAATGGCGGCACCGCAACGCTTAATGCCGATGGCACCATATCCGGTACGGCGTGGATAGGCGAGTGGGACGATGAGCTTGGCACGCACTTTCCCGTAGTGATGCCTGACGGTGCCCATAAGGACGGCTGGTGCCTGCAGCACGGGCTCCTTGCCCCCTCGTCTGGCAACCATCCGTTCTCTGCGACGCCTCGCGGAGACGGGAGTTACGACGTGACTATAGATACCACCACGTTGCCTCCCAATCCTCGCCAAATAGATATTCCCCTGGTCCCACCCACGCAGCTCATAGGCGGCTTTACGTGGTCGCCCACAATCACCGGCAAGCTCAAAATATCCAAGTCTTCCGCTTTGGCCAACATAACCAATGGCAATTCCTGCTACTCCATTGCCAACGCCCGCTACACCGTTTGGAAGGACAGCGCCTGTACCCAGCGTGCGGGGACCCTGGAAACCAACGAAGCGGGGAGCAGCGCCGAAATCACCCTCGACCCTGGCACCTATTGGGTTAAGGAAACCGGTGCCCCAAAGGGATATAGGACCGACAACAACGCACACAAGGTAACTGTTTCGGCAGGTCAGACAAAGAATGTCTCGCTTGAGGACATTCCTGCATACGAGGCCCCCAAAGTGTGGGCAAACAAGCAGGACGCCCAATACGAAGGCGCGCAGGGCTCGGCCAGCCTGGCGGGAGCCGAGTTCACCATTCGCTATTACGACGGCACCTACGACCTCAACGACCTGCCAGACGACCCAACGCGCACATGGGTTATTCGCAGCGACGATTCCGGCAACGTTATGCCCAGCGACAAGAGCTTCGTTCGCGGCAGTGCCTTCTATCGAAACGACAAGAACGAGGTCGTGCTGCCGTTGGGCACCGTAACCATTCAGGAGACCAAGGCGCCTTCGGGGTATTGGCTGGAGGGGCAGAACGTCGACTCACCGGCAGACTATACGGCTCCCGTACACCTTGCGCACGTGTCGGGCGAGGGTAGCTACGAGGTGCCGGAGATAAAGGAGCAGGTACGCCGTGCGGGATTGAGCCTTCGCAAGGTTGATTCCCAAACGGGGACGCAGGCTCAGGGAGATGCCTCGTTCGAGGGCATTGAGTTTGAGGTTGTGAACCGCAACAAACAGGCTGTGGTGGTAGGCAACGTAGCCTACGACGAGGGACAGACGGTTACCACCATTACCACCGATGCGCAGGGTGTGGCACAAACCGCAACCGATTGTCTGCCCCTTGGCACCTACGAGGTGCGAGAGTCCGCAACAAACGACTCCATGCTGCTCACCTGCCAGCCGCAGACGGTTGCCCTGGACGTTGCCCACACCAACCAAATCGTGCCCTTGTCTGCTCCCATGGCAAACGACGTGGTACGAGGTGGCGTGAGGGTGGGGAAGATCTCGCGTGAGACGGGGCAGCACCTCACGCAGGGAGAGGCCGTGCTCAGCGGCGCTGTTTTTAGCGTTACGCTGGACAGCGAGCAACCCGTGCTCGTAAACGGCGCGCGGCATAGTACTGGCGAGGTCGTGTGCACGCTTACCACCAACGAGGATGGCCTGGCACAAACCGACGACCACGCCCTTCCGTATGGAACGTATACCATTCGCGAGGAGGAGGCGCCTTTGGGCTTCCTGCACAACGAATCCTGGTCGTCAACCATACGCATTCGCGAGAACGGCGTGATTGAGGACATTTCCGGTGAAGCCGACTCCGTTGACGACCAGGTAATGCGCGGGTCCTTTAGCTTCAACAAGGCGGACGAGAGCACCATGGAGCGCATGGCAAACGTGGCGTGGCTGGTTACGAGCGTTACCACGGGCGAGAGCCACGTACTGGTATGCGACGAGAACGGCATTGCAAATACCGAGGCGTCGAATCATTCCAAGAACACCAACGCGAGCGATCAGGCGCTGGAAGATGGGGTCGTTAACGTGAGCGCCCTGGACCCACATGCTGGCCTTTGGTTTAGCGGTCGTACCGACCTGCAAACCACGCCCAACGACGAGCTTCGCGCACTCCCCTACGACGTGTATACCGTACAAGAGCTGAGGTCTCCCGCAAACGAGGGCCATGACCTCGTTGCCTTTACCGTTCGCATCCATGAGCATGACGTCCACATAAACATGGGTTCCATCGACAACAAGAGAACCGAGACCCCCTCCATTCACACCACCCTCACCTATGGTGGCTCCGATCACGTTGCCCCGGCGTCCGAGCGCATACAGCTCGTAGACACCATCTCCTACCAGGGACTTAAGGCAAACGAGGAATATGCGGTGGAAGGCGAGCTTCACTTCCAGGACACCGGGGCGAGCGTGGCCGGCGAGGACGGGCAGCCCATTGTTGCAAGCACCACGTTTACCCCAACCACAAGCGCGGGTTCCGTACAGGTGACCTTTGAGCTCAATGCGACCTCCCTTGGGGGAAGCTCGGTTGTTGCCTACGAACGACTCTTGCAGGGAAACGACGAGGTGACCTCGCACGCCGACCAAAACGACGAGGGACAGACCGTGCACTTCCCCAAAATAGGTACCACGCTCGATGACGGCGAGGGCAACAAGGAAGTGGCCCCTCACGAGCGAATACGCCTGGTAGATACGGTCTCCTACGAAAACCTGGTACCTGGCGTTCGCTACGATTTGGAAGGCACACTCGTAGACAAGGAATCGGACGAGCCGCTGCGTGACGCCGCAGGTCAGGAGATACATGCGTCTACGAGCTTCGTTCCCACAGAATCGCAGGGAACGGAAGCAGTTGTCTTCGAATTCGTTGGCAGAGTTGCGGAGGGAAAGACGCTCGTGGCCTTTGAGACGCTTCTACGCATGGGTGCCGAGGTTGCCGTCCACGCAGATATAGACGATGCGGGTCAGACGGTTCATGTGCCTTCCATTCGGACGACCCTTGCCGACGAGCAGTCCAACCAGGTCGTTGACGTCACAGAAACCGTACGCCTCGTGGACACCATCACCTATGCCGGTCTGGAGCCTGGCGCAACGTACATCGCAAAGGGCACGCTCATGAACAAGGCTACGGGTGAGGCCCTCAAGGACGCATCGGGGCAGGAAGTCCATGCAAGCACGACCTTCACACCCACCGAACCGTCAGGCACCGCAACGGTGGCCTTTGAGGTGGATGCCTCGCTGTTGCGCGGCTCGCAGGTGGTTGCCTTTGAGTCATTGTTACGCGACGAGAAGGAGATCGTCGTGCATGCCAACCTGGAAGACGAGGCGCAAACCGCGCACTTCCCTCTGTTGCACACCACCCTGCTCGGAGCGCAAGGAACGCACGAGGTGGAGCAGGACAACATTACCCTTACCGACACCGTGGCCTACGAGGGGCTGCGACCAAACGTGCCCTATACGCTGGTGGGCACGCTCATGAACAAGAGTGACGGAAAGCCTCTGCAGGACGGGGACGGCAAGGCATACACCGCCACCACGACGTTTACCCCCAACGAGCCAAACGGCACCGTGGAGCTCACGTTTGCGCTGGATACACGCGAGCTTGGGGGACATGCGATCGTTGCCTTTGAGTTCCTGCACGAGGGAGAGAACCAAGACGGCAGGCAGGTTGCCTCCCACGCCAACATAGACTCTGCCGAACAAACCGTGTATGTGCCAGACATCCACACGACGGCTTCCAACCGCAACGACTCTAGCAAGAAGATTGCCGGTGACGGCGTAGCCCACATACGTGACGTCGTGCTTTACGAAGGTCTTATCCCGCAGGAAACCTATACCATCGAGGGTACGTTGTACAACAAGGATACCGGTGAGGCTTTGCAGGGCAAAGACGGAAAACCTCTCTGTGCTAAGTCCACCTTTACCGCGCAAGAGAAGAACGGCAGCGTGAACGTGGACTTTGACTTTGACGCGAGCGAGGTAAGCGGCAGTGGCATCGTGGTGTTTGAGACCTGCATGAAGGAAGGTCGCGTGATCGTACGACACGGAAGTCTCTCGGACGAGGACCAAACCGTCCTCATAGACAGGCCAAACAAAGGAAGTGACAAGGACAGCAAGGGATCCGGTGAGCAAAGGGACTCCACATCCCGGAGCAAGTCCCCTGGCACCGGCGACTACGGCCATGCGCTTGCCCTTGCGGCGGCACTCGCGGTGTTTGGCGCGAGCCTGCTGATCGCACGACGATTGTTACGATAGCTAATGCCAACTAAGGGACAGTCCCCAAGTTACGGTACCAAAACCGTAACTTGGGGACTGTCCCTTAGTTTGTGTTTATGTCTACGAGCGACGGATAAGCTCCGTCACAATGCGTACCACGTTCGATACCTGCCGCGGGTCAACGTTTTCCGGCACGTCGTCGGGCGTATGCGAGTACGCAGGCATGTTGTTCTCATCCAGGCCAACGACGCTCACGGCACGGACGCGCGAACGCATGGCCGTCGCCGAGTCACGCTCGCCCCAGTTGTACATGGCTGTCTCGAGCTGGACGTGCAGGTCTTGGGCGATGCCGGTTATCATGCGCACCAGTCGGCGATCGGCGCGACGCGGAGCATGGAGACCCTCGCGTACCAGCACCGAAAGCGCACCAGCGCCCACGCTATCCAGGTTGATGAGGAACGCACCGCGGATGTCGCGACGATGCTCCTCAATGAATGCGCGGATGCCCGCGTGGTCGACTTCGGAGGCGCCGGTTGCGACGAACCATATGTCGTGTGACACCAGGTACTCGTCGCCGAGCTCCACAATCGCGTCTTGCAAGTCCTGCTCGTCTATGATCAGAGGCTCGTCCTCATTCTCCAGCAAGTCCTGCCGCACGGTCGCACCGCCCTTCCAGTCCGACTTCCTTGAGCTATCGGAACCCCAGAAGCTCTTTTGGGAAGGTCTCTGCTCTTGGCGTCCCTGAACGTCCTGGTCGTTGGCTGAATCATTAGGACGCACGTCGTCCCTTACGTCTTCGACGGAAGGCTGTTGGGGTTCGAATGGCTGAGACTCCACGGGCTCCGGCTCCACCTGATCGTACTCTACGGGTTGTTCCTCAACAGGCTGGTAGCCGTCATCATCCTGCTGGTCCTCCATCACGTCGTCCCGCACGTCTTCGTAGCCATAGTCGTCGTACTCATAAACGTCGTCATAGTCGTCGTAGTCGTCGCTGTTGAAAGGATCGACCGTCACGGAAGAGGGATCCGGAATGTCGAACAGCGCGGCACGGCGGGCAATGTTCAGGGTAGGACGCGCCGGTTGATACGATGTCACTCCCCAGCTTGGATCGCCCATGGGCTCCGGACGCTTGCGCTCTTCCTTCGGCGTGCTCTTCATCGCATACAAATCGTAGCTGTCGGAGATCTTGTCGAGCCCGGAGGTGTCGCGAGCTGCCACGTCCTCGTCTTCCACGCGGTCGAAGTGCAGCAGGTTCGGATCGCTCAGGGCAGGTTCGTCCTGCGTGCGCGCGGCCTGTACTGGCTGCACAGGCTCCTCGGCGATCTGCTCCTGTGGGGCCTGCTGCACAGCCGGGCGTGACTCTTGCCTTATCTCCTCGTCGAAGTCCAACTCAACGTCCACAAACCCACCAATGTACGGGTTCTCGCTGCGACCGTCGTACGGCTCTTCCTCTGCGTAATTCGATTCTGAGGTCATGTACTCGGACTCGACTTCGCCAGTCTCCTCGTAGTCCTCTTCGTAGACCTCTTCGCGAACGTCCTCGTAGTCCTCCTCGCGAACTTCCCGGGTCACAACCTCCCGTTGGTAGCTCTCATACGCAGGCTCATCCTCGTATGCATCGGGCTCAGGCTCTACTTCGCCCTCGTAGACGTAGTCATCCTCGTAGAAGTCGCCCTCGTCGTAGGCCTCCTCGTAGACCTCCTCTTCCCCTTGTTCCACCTGATTGCCAAGCTCGCCCTCAAAGGACTCGTAATTGTCGTCCGGCTCGGGAACGTTGCTCACGCGAATCTTGGAGAAGAAACCGGAGATCCGCTGCCCGATGGTCGGACGAACGTATTCGTCCTCGTATTCCTCTTCTTCGGACTCGTCCTCATCTACGTATTCCTCATCGTTGTCCTCAACGTACTCCTCGTCGTCGGACTCCGCGTCGTAATACGTATCGTCATCTACGTACTCTTCGTCCTCGTCTACGTACTCGCCGTCTTCCTCGACGTATTCCTCGTCCTCGTACACCTCGTCGTCTTGCTCTTCTTCGTCTTCCGCGTACTCTTCCTCTTCTTCCCTCTTCACGCGAGGAAGGATTCGGTGCAGGAACGAGCGGCGAGGCTCTTCCTCCTCTTGCTCCTCCTCGTACTCCTCTTCCTCATCCTCTACGTATTCTTCCTCGTCCTCGACGTACTCGTCTTCGTACTCTTCGTCGGTTTCGTACTCGTCGTACTCGTCGTCCGAGGAAACCGGTTGATCCTCATCGGCACCCTCGTCGGTGTATTCCTCTTCGGGCTCGGGCTCTTCCTCGACCGTGGGCTCTTCCTCAGGCTCGGCGTCTTCCTCGGCTTCGGGCTCGGCGTCTGCCTTGGCAGCAACCTCATCCTCTGCCGCAAGTGCCGCCGCTGGAACGGCCACTGCAACGGCCGCAGGCACGTCCTCGTCCTCGACCTTGTCTGCGACTTCCTTCTCGTCCTCAACAAGGTCTTCGTCCTCGGATGCCAGCTCATCGCCTATGGCTGGGACCTTGTCCGCGAGCTTCTCTTCTACCGCCGACTCTTCGCTATCTTCGGCCTGCTCGTCGGCCTCGTTATCGTCCTGGCCATCCGAGTCCTCGTCCACCGGCTCCTGCTCAGCGTCGTCCTCGTAGTCGTCTTCGTATTCCTCGTCCTCGTACTCATACTCTTCGTCGTACTCGTCGTAGTCCTCGCCGTATTCTTCCTCGGCGTCCTCGTCGTACTCCTCGTCGCTTTCTTCGTCCTCGTCCTGCTTGCGACCCTTGCCAAAGCGATCGCGGATGTTTGAGACAACACCTTTGAACCACGTGCCAACGCCCGGGCGTTCCTCCCAGTCTTTCTCGTCGTACTCCTCGTCTTCTCCGTACTCGTCGTCGTATTCGTCCTCGTAGATGTCGTCGTACTCGTCGGCATCCCTCTTCTTGCGATTGTCGGCACTGCTACGCTCGTAGTCGTCCTCATCGTCGTCCTCAAGCGGGGGCAGGGGCGACGCTACGGTGCGGCGAGGACGTGCGGACGTCTTTGCGTCTTCGCTCTCCTCACCCTCGTCCTCTACGTTGACGGCGGGCTCAAGATCGGCCTCATCCGAGCTCTTGGGCTCTTCGTCCTCAGGTGCGCGATCGTCCTCAGGTGCGCGATCGTCCTCAGGTGCGCGATCGTCCTCAAACGCACCCGCGGCCAAGGCACCAGCGGCCACGGCAGCGCCCGCGGCCACGGCAGCGCCGGCCGTTTCCGATCTGGAGTCTTCGACGGATTCCTGCAACGGCTCCACAACGCCCTGTGCCGCTTCTGGCTCTTCCTCCACAACCTGCACGCGAGGCTCCTTGTACACGATCTCGCAGGAAGGCGGAAGGATGCCAAGCGACATGAGGGCTTCCCTGCCGTGACGGACGCCACGCACGTCCTCGACGACTTCCACGCGACGCGGTGCTGGTGCAGGCTCCAGCTCGTCTCCCGCACGGCGCGGCGTGCGACGAGCGGGCCTCTGATCGCCAGCCTCGCGAGCTTCTCCGGTAACGCGGTCTTCCATCGGGCGGACCTTGTTGGCAAGGGCCAGAAGCGCCGCGACCGAAGACTTGTTGTCGTTTGCGCCCAGCGTGCAGGAGGCAAAACGAGACTGTAGGTCGGCCACGGCGAGCAAGATCATCGGCAGAAGGGCAATGATGCCCACGATCAACATTATGGTACGCAGGATGCCAGGCAAGAAGCCCAGGATCTGAACGAAGACGGAAACGGCAACGGCGATGTAGCAAGGAACGGTGAGACCTCGCAGCATGGCTTGATAGCGGGCGAGCTGAGAATTGTAGAGGAAGTTCTGACGCGGGGTGTCGTAGTGAGCGACCACCACGATGGGACGCGCTCCCTTGACGACCTTGTCTCCAGACGCCCGATGCACGGCCACCACGTTTTGGCTCTTTGAGGCAGGGCCTATGGTCTCGAACAGGTTGGTGCCACTGTAGTGCATAAACAGCGTTACGCCCACCAAGGCCGCGCTCAGGAGCAGGAACACGATGTGGATGGCGCCCTCCGTGAGGCCACCCACCAAAAGAAACACCAGGAGCAGCAGTGCCGTTACGGGCGACACGAGCGTAGCCCATGGGTACGCGTCAAACTCCTCTACCGATGTTTCCAATTCGTGGTCGCGCAGAACGCCCGCTATGGTTTGTGCGGCCTGATACTCCTCCTGACTGTTTGCGGGAGCAATATCAACTGTCTCGTCCAGATAGTCCATGTAGTCACGCGTTTTTGCCATGTTCTCTTCCTTTACTATCCGCGTACGCGACGGACATGCCGCCACAACGTACAGTATACGTAAAACAATTGAGAAGAAGAACCACAAGATAAACCTTCGGGGAGTATGCACGTTTGAACGGCTTACCGTGCAAAAGGGGACAATCCCCCTACGCACGGTTTGCGGTATACAATGGTCGTGAGGCAGGACGAACATCCGGGGGTAGCACATGGATGCATGGGACGACGACTTTAGGGAACCAACGGAGGACGAGCGCTCCGCCCGGCGCGTGCTCGCGCTGGCCATTGGTCTTATCAACGCTCAAAGGCCCCTCTCAACTGACCAAATACGCCGCGAATACTATCCCGAGAATATGAGCGACGCCGCCTTTCGGAAGACGTTCCAGCGCGACCGCGGCCGTCTTGCCATGGCTGGCCTCAGCGTGCGCGATGCCGGCAAGATGGACGACGTGCAAACCTGGGAGGTGGACGCCGAGGCCTCCTTTGCCAAGGAAAGCGAACTTACCAGCGAAGACGCCCTTACGCTGGACCTGCTGCTCCTGCCGCTGGCGTCCGACCCCTCCTACCCGTATGCACGCGACCTGCGCTTTGCCCTTGCCAAAATCGACCGCTCCTTCGACGGGACCTCCGAGGCGGCCATACCGACCGAGGCACGGCGCCGCGACAGGAACCTCTCGCGCCTTGAGGACTGCATGACGGCGCGTCATCTCGCAAAGATAAAGTATGCGAAGGCCAACGGGGTCATTGTGGAGCGCGTGGTCGCACCGTATGGGTTCTTCTTCTTTAGGGGCAACACCTATATGGTGGCCGCGCGCATCGACAAGGACGAAGCTCCGCACACCTATAGGCTCGATCGCGTGATTACCACGCAGGAGCAGGCACGTTCCACGTTCGAGCGGCCAGTCGACTTTGACGTGCGTGACTTTGTGCTGCTTCCCTTCCAAATGGGCCCGTCACGCTATGTCGCCACGTTCCAGGACGACAACGGCCAGAGGCGTGAGGAGTGGGTTTCCAACCAAAACATAGCGGCAGCATGGGCACTCTCCCAAGGCCTGACGCCGGTGGACCCACCCGAGCTCGTTGCGGCTTGGCGTGCGAAAATACACGGTATTACGGGAGGTACCGATGGCCAATCGTAAGTCTTCCCCCTCGGGACGAAAGAACAACAACGAGCGAATTCGAGAGCTGGTTGCGCTCATGGCCGCGCTCAGTCGTACGGGCGACAGCATAACCATCGAGGCCATAAGCACGAGGCTTGGGGTATCGCAGGACGAGGCCCGCTCGCTCATGGACATCGTATGCATGGCATCTGGAGAAGACATAGGCGGGCTGCTCCTCTCGTCCAACGAGGACGAGAGCGAATACACCCTGCAGTACCCAACCGTGCATGGGGTTCCCATACGCCTTACCACCGCCGAGACCATCGCGCTCATGCATGCCATGGACGTGGCCGGCATCGCGGAGGACGACCCGTTGCGTCAGCGGCTCCAAGCCGCCTTTACCTCACCCGACGTTCTTGTGGACGAGGTGCGTAAGACGCTCGGCGGCTTTTCGGGAGAACAGCACTCCCTCATGGTCTGCGCGCAGGCACAGGCCGAAAACCGAGTCCTGGAGTTTTGGTACAAGGGCATGAAGGACGACGAGCCGCGGCCACGCCGCGTCTCGGTAACGAGGCTTACCAACGACGGATCCGCTTGGTACGTGCGCGCGCTCGACCTGGACCTGGACGAGGAGCGGACCTTTAGGGGCGATCGGATGTCGCATGTGGAGCTAGGCGACCCCTTGCCCAGCGCCCCAATCGAGAAGCCCGCAGAACAAGCGGAGCTCGTGCGTATTACGTTTTTGGACAAATCGTATTACACCGTATTTGACTGGCCTGGCATCAAGGTGGTAACGGAATACAGCGATCGCCTGGTATGCGACATACCGTATTACGGTGAGCGTAGTACGTGGTTACTACGACGTATTTGCGCTGGTGGCGGCAGTATTATTGCAGAAGATGAGCGTATTATGCAGCGTGTGCGCGAATACGCCGAGGGACTGCTGTAGCGAGTTAACCCTGACTTAGGGACAGTCCCCAAGTTGGGGTTGGCCTATTCGTGGCTCTTGCGCCAGAGCTCTATGTAGCCACCGACGTTGCCGCACCCTAACTCGTACACGTTGCTCGTGGGCAGTGCGTTCGTAAACGTCTTGCCGTAGCGTTTGGTACTCACGCGCGAATCGGCCAGCACGAGCACGCCGGTATCGGTTGCCGTGCGAATAAGACGGCCCGCCGCCTGCTTAACCGAAAGCACCGCCTCAGGCAAGGAGTAGCGCCACCATGAGCGCTTGTCTCGTAGCTCTCGCTCGCACACCAACGGATCGTTGGGACTAGCAAACGGGAGGCGCGGAATCACCACGCACCGCAGCGTGTCTCCCGCGGCGTCAAACCCCTCCCAAAACGACTTGAGCGCAAACAGTGACAAACTCTTCTGGCTCATGAATCGCTCGCGGAGATAGCGCGGAGACGAGTTTCTCTCCTGACACGCAAGGTCGAGCCCAATCTGCGCCAGGCGCGGACGTAGGCTGCGATGCACCTGCTCCATCTCGCGCCTGTTCGTAAAGAGCGTCAGGGCAGACCCTCCCATGCTTTGATGCACGTCGAACAGAAGGTCCTCCAGTGCCTCAAGGTAACCGCGGGCGCCAGGCGCGGGCATGTCGCGCGCCACCACCACCGACATCTGGGCGTCGTAGTCAAAGCTGCTCTCCAATTGCAGCTCCTGGTGTTTGTCGACAGGCAGCTGATCGAAGCCCACGGCGTGGTCGAAGTGCTCGAAGCTGCTTCCCACGGCAATCGTCGCCGACGTGTAGGTGACGCTCTTGGTCTCTGGATACCATTTGCTCACGAGGTCTTGTCCCACATCGAGCTTCTGCGCGCAAAGACGCTCGCGACCCTGCCGCTTCTTCGCGCGATAGAGCTCGGCGGAATACACGTAGGTGTCGTCCGGCTCGAGCACGATAATACGCACGGCTTCCAGAATCTGCTCCAGGGCCCGCGTTGCATCGACAAGCTCACTGCCCAGCTGCGCGTCTTCTGCCGAGATGGCGTCCGTCGCTTCCCTGAGCGCCTTGGTCGCTGCGTCAAGGGCGTCGCTCGCCTGCGCTGCCGTAGCCTCGAGCAGCCGCCACTGCTCACTCATGCGCACTTCCTCGCCGATCCACAGCGTGGTGCTGTCGTAGCCGCCACTCGAGGGAGCAACCGCACTCAAGTCATGAATACGCGCCAAGAGTTCGGAGTTCGCCGTAGAGGCTCGCTGGACGCTTGCGGCCGCCTTTGTAATAAGACGTATTAACAGCGTTGAGGAGTCGTATTTTGTAATACTGGTTAATACCCTGTGTATTACGCCTGCTTCCGTGCCTCCAAGCGTCTGAAACGCGCGATTTGACGCCTCCGCGGAAAGCTCCTGCGCCCACTGCTTGCGCGCCTCCTGCTCGAAGGAATGGGCCTCGTCCACAATCCAATGGCGAACGGGCGGCAGCATGGCGCCATCCAGCGCGACGTTGCGTAGCAGCAGAGCGTGGTTCGTAACGAGCACGTCCGAGCATCCCGCCCGCCTGCGGGCACCGTGGATGAGGCACTCGTTGGGGAAGAACGGGCAGCGTCCACGAAGGCACTCAGCAGGCGTCGTGGTAACCATGTCGCGGGGAACGTTGTGCCAGCGAATGCCCAAGGCATCCAAGTCGCCCTCACTCGACTGGCTCGCAAAAGCCATAATAACGGCCAGCGCGCTCAGCTGGTCATGGGCCACCTGCTCCACGGGATCGCCGTTGCGCGCCATGCGCTCCAGGGGCAGCTCGCGCACGCAGGCCGCGTCCACGCGCCGCAGGCACGGGTAGTGGTCGTAACCCTTTAGGTTGCAATAGCGCACACCACCCGGCACCGCCTCGTCGAGCGCCGGCAGCTCATGTGACACGAGCTGGTCGGTAAGCGCATTGGTCTTCGTTGCGATGCCCACGGTCACGTCATGCTCCTGCGCGTATTGGATGGCCGGCAGCAGATACGCCATGGACTTACCCACGCCGGTTCCCGCCTCCAGGGCCCGATGCGTGGAGTCGTGCAGTGCGGCACACACCTCATGCGCCATCGCCTGCTGCTCAGGCCTGCGCTCGTATGTGTCATACAGTTGCGACACGAGCCCGTCGTCGGAGAACGCTTCCTCGATCTCCTCGGACGCCCGCCACCGCCGCTCAGCGTCGTCGACGTCTAGCGCCCCGTCTTCCATGGGGTCGTGCCGCCTTCGCAGGTCGCCCGCCGTCACTAGCGAGCGCCTCACGTCACGAAGCGACAGGCGCTCGCCGTCCTTTTGCGCCGCAAGCCCTCGAAGGATGGGCCTATACGCCCACGGCACATCCTCGTGCATGTTGGCCATGCGGTCCAGCACGCCCGCGGGAAGGTCGAGAAGGCCGAGCAGAATAATGCGCCACATGCCAACGAGGGCTTCCACGTCCGCCATGGCACGATGCTCCACGGCTGCGCAGCCAAACGCCTGGGCCATGTTTGCGAGGCCATGCGAACGGAGGCGTGGCAGCGCGATGCGCGAGAGCGCGAGCGAGTCGATCCATATGTCGCTTACGGCCTCGCCGCCACGCGCCTTCTGCACGAAGCTGCGATCGAACTGCGCGTTGTGGGCGATTACGGGAAGGCCTCCCACGAACTCGGCCAGGGCGCAAACGGCCTCCTCGGGCGTGGGCGCTTGAGCGACGTCCAGATCTGTAATACCCGTTAATACCTGTATTTCAGCAGGTATTGGGCGTAGTGGATTTACAAAGGTATTAAATCTCTCGGAAATAATACCATTCGTAATACGCACTGCAGCAATCTCGGTAAGCTCGTCTTTTCGAATTGAGAGGCCCGTAGTCTCGGTATCGAGCACCACTAAATCGCTCTCCAGAAGACCGAACGAAGCCTCCTTCGCGCGTTGGGAAAGCGTACGGTAGTTGCGCGCCACCGACTCAAGCGTACCCGGAAGCAGAAGCGTTTCAAGCGTGACCTTGTCCATGTTGTTAGCCGTCTCTATCTTTCGAACGCGAGCTCCACAAAGCGCTTGCACAGCTCCGGGAAGGCAATCCCATCGTGGCGTGCGGAGTCAGGCAACAGGCTCGCGGACGTCATGCCCGGGATGGTGTTTGTCTCCAGGATCACGGGAACGCCCTCTTCGTTGATAATAAAGTCGCTGCGCGAGCATCCCCTGCATCCCAGTGCCTCGTGCGCCAGTATCGCGTATTCCTGCGCCTTGCTGTACACATCAGCCTCCAGGGGAGCCGGTATGCGGTGATGCAGCTCTGCAGGCTCGTATTTAACGGTAACGTCGTAGAACTCCGCTCCCGTGTCTATCTCGATGATGGGGAGTGCCTTGGGATTCTTGTTGCCGAGCACCGGAACGGTTATCTCTCGGCCCTCCACGGCGGACTCCACCAGCACGCGGTCCCCCGCCTTGGCGGCAACGCGCACGGCCTCATCCAGCGCCTCGCGCTTAACGACGCGTGTAACGCCAAAGCTGGAGCCGTTGCCCGCCGGCTTTACAAACAGCGGCAGCCCAAGCTGCTCGACGGTCTTGTCTAGTTCGGCTGCGGTCGGCTCGTGCGTGGCATCGAACACGACGCCCGGCGCAACGGGCAGTCCCACGCGCTCATACACCCTCTTTGCCACGTCCTTCGACATGGCCATGCTGGAGGCCATCACGCCCGAGAACGTATATGGAATATGTAGCACCTCAAGAAGGCCTTGTATGCAGCCATCCTCGCCATATTCGCCATGGAGCGCCACAAAGGCAACGTCGTAGTTACCCTGGTGCAGCCGCACCACAAAGTCCTCTTCCGCTATGTCCAGCAAATCGACGCTGGTAAAGCCAGCTTCCTTAAGTGCCGCCTCCACCTCGCGCGCGGAATTAAACGAAACGTCCCTCTCGTCGGACCACCCACCGGCGAGAACGACCACCTTTTTGCGAGTAACGTCGTTTGTCATGTTGTTTTCCCCCACTCAATGAGCGTGCGTTAGACTCATACCATAAAGTTTTGTTTGCGCTTTGCCCACCTATGTAGGCTTTGCCAAATGATGAGGATACTTCGTTATGCGCGCAATACCAACGACGAGGAGAAAATAACATGCAGCCTGTAAATCAATCACGCAAAGATGGCCAAAACCAGCGTACGGACCTCAAGGCGCTCTCGCGAACGCAGCTGCAGGAGCTGCTTGTGGGCATGGGACAGCCGGCGTTTAGGGCCAAGCAAATCGATTCGTGGATCTGGGAGAAGGGCGTTTCCTCGTTCGACCAGATGACCAACCTTCCCAAAGCGCTGCGAGAGACGCTGGCCGAGCAATACACGTTGGGCGGCACGAGCTTGGTCGCAAGCCAAAAGTCCGCCGATGGCAGCAAGAAGTACCTGCTCTCGTTTGAGGACGGCACAACCGTTGAGTGCGTGGGGATGCCCACCGACAAACGCCTTACGGTGTGCGCCTCCACGCAAGCAGGATGCGGCATGGGCTGCGCGTTTTGCGCGACGGGTGCCTCTGGACTCACGCGCTCCCTTACGGCCGGGGAGATTTATGACCAGGTGATCCACGTGCGCGACGACTTTGGCAAGCGCGTTACCGGCGTGGTGCTCATGGGCCAAGGCGAGCCGTTTGCCAACTACGACAACACCCTCGCGGCGCTGCGACGCTTGAACGCGCCCGACGGTATGGGCATCGGCGCACGACATCTTACCGTTTCCACCTGCGGCATCATTCCCATGATCACGCGCTTCTCACGCGAGCCCGAGCAGTTCACGCTTGCGGTGTCGCTACATTCTGCTGTGCAAAAGACCCGCGACGCGCTTATGCCCGGCGTCAAGCGCTATTCTCTGCTGCGACTTTACGATGCCATGGGCGAGTATGCCGACCGAACCGGACGGAGGCCAACCTACGAGTATGCCCTCATAAAGGGCGTCAACGACTCCGACGAGGAGCTCACTTACCTGTGTGACTTCTGCCGGGACACGTTGTGCCACGTGAACATAATCCAGCTCAACCAGGTAAGCGGGTCCAAGTTCCAGCCCGCTTCGGCCCGCCGCGCCGAGGACTTCGTACGCAGGCTGGCCAGCGTGGGCGTGGAGGCAACCATACGACAGTCCCGCGGTGCCGACATAGACGCCGCCTGCGGTCAGCTACGCCAGCGGTTGGCGCAGTAGGTATTTCGCCCCCAGTGTTTCACGTGAAACACTGGGGGCACAGCGTGGCGCGTCATCCGATTTTACGAGCAACTGGAGGGCTGCCGACAATTTCGGACATTCCGAGGCTCCGCGGCGCTCGCCGTGTACACTCATCGACCCTCGGACATCCCCACCGTGCGCACTCCACGGCGCCGCACCTCTCGCCGTGCGCACTCTTTTGCCCACAACTATCCCCACCGTGCACACAAATCGGTCATTTGTACGCACGGTGGGGACGTTCGAGGAGCGGAAAGTGTACACGGCATCCCCGGAACCTCGGGAGAGTGTGCCCGTCAAGGACGTTTGCGGGTGGGAAAGTGTACACGGCCTCCCCGGAACCTCGGGAAAGGCGCCCGGCGGAGAAGCCAGTGGACAGAAAAATGCGCCCGGTCCTCAGGAAAGGCGCCCACAACGGAGACCACCGTCTCCATTGCGGGCGCCCCAACATATACGCTACGAACAACCGACAGCCGTACCAACACCAGGTAACTAGTAGCCAAGCTTCTCCCACTGCTTCGCGGTACGCTCACGATTGGCCTCGAAGCTCTCCTGTATTTCCCTCTTGGTCGGCCCATCCGAAACCAGCGGTGCCACGGTATCGCGCACTTCCTGCGTGGCCTCGCGCAACGAGTCTCCAACCTCGCGCAGGGCCGAGCGCTGGTCGTCCGAGAGCACATAGCGATAAGCCGCAGTCACGCCCACTACCAACAGACCAGCACCGACGATTATCTTTTCATACAGCTTCATGCTACTCCCCCACAATCCTTTGCACCAAAGCGGCGAGTTCCTGCTCGTCACCAAATTCTATCTCAATCTTATTGCGCCCACGCACCGACCTCACCGACACCTTGGTAGAGAGCTTGTTGCGCAAGGTTCGCGCGGCGCGCTTGTACGACTGCGGCGCGGGCTGGCGACGCGGGCGCTCACCGTCGTCTTTGACAGAAAACAACGGTCCGAGG
Source organism: uncultured Coriobacteriaceae bacterium (assembly GCA_902803315.1). GTDB lineage: Bacteria > Actinomycetota > Coriobacteriia > Coriobacteriales > Atopobiaceae > RUG440. Next base: position 19,159 of record CADCPM010000037.1, on the reverse strand, counting down.
ATTTCTGTCTGACGAACCGACAAACCCTCGTCCTTCACCTTGTGTGCAAGCGCAATACGGGCAGAATCGCCGCTCACGCTCAAGATCGCCCGCGCATGACCAGCGCTCAGCTCTCCCCGCGCGACCATATCCTGCACCTCGTCCGGCAAATCGAGCAAGCGCAGGCTGTTCGCCACTGCCGAGCGAGACTTGGAGAGGATCTTGCCGACTTCCTCCTGCGTCAGCCCGTTCTGCTCCATGAGGTCACGGTATCCGCGCGCAGCCTCCAACGGATTGAGGTCGGAGCGCTGCAGGTTCTCTATGAGTGCGAGCTGCAGCACCTCCTCGTCACTCACCTCGCGTACCACCACGGGCACCTGCTCGAGACCAGCACGCTTGGCCGCCTGATATCGGCGCTCGCCCGCGATTATCTGATAGGAACCCCCACGCTCGCGCACCACCAGCGGCTGCAGGATGCCGTTCTTGCGAATGGAGTCGGCCAACTCGTCCAGCTCGTCATCGTCGAAGGTCTTGCGCGGCTGATCGGGATTCGGAACGACCTCGTCCACCGGTAAGGTGCGTGGAGGAGCGTCGTTTGACGCCTCCCCCACCTCAAGGGCGGTCTCGCCCAGAAGGGCACCCAGGCCGCGACCCAAGCCGGATTTCTTAGCCATGCTTCACGACCTCCTCGGCAAGCTCCGCATACGCCAAGGCACCCTTGCTGCGCGGGTCGTAGCGATTGATGGGCAGTCCGTGGCTCGGAGCCTCCGAGAGCTTGACGTTGCGAGGAATGATGGTGTTGAACACCTTGGGCCCAAAGAAGTCACGCACCTCCTCCACCACCTGGCGCGAGAGCGTCGTGCGTGCATCGAACATGGTCATGACAACCCCAAAGATGTCTAGCGCGGGATTGAGGCGACCCTTTACCATGCGCATGGACTCAAGGAGCTTGGAGAGACCCTCCAAGGCATAGAACTCGCACTGGATGGGCACCAGCAGCGAATCGGCGGCCACCAACGCGTTTACGGTAAGCAGTCCCAGCGACGGGGGACAATCCACAAAAATGTAGTCGTAGGAAGAGCGTACGGGCTCGAGGACATAGCGAAGGACGCTCTCGCGCGCCATGACGCTTACGAGCTCGATCTCCGCTCCGGCGAGCTGTATGGTCGCCGGGGCCACGCTTACGCCCTCCACGGGCGAAGGCACCGTGACCTCTTCCATCGACACGTTGTTCATAAGGGTGTCGTACACGTCGCGCTCCAGGGAGTCCTTGTCGACCCCAAAGCCACTCGTCGCGTTTCCCTGTGGATCGAAGTCCACCACCAGCACGCGCTTGCCAAGGTCGCCGAGCGCTGCGGCGAGGTTGATGGCGGTGGTGGATTTTCCCACCCCACCCTTTTGGTTGATAATTGCGATGACATTCGACACGTTGCCTCCCTTATGCTTCGTATTCCGTGCTTTTGCGACACACCATAATAGACGAAAACGTGGACACGAAGCCGAAGATAGGTCGTCATGTGAAGAGGGGGCGCGCTCCAGGGACTTCCAACGCAAACTTGAGCAAAGAGGTGCATGGAGCCCGTGTCTCCGGCTATCCCAACGCTCTCAAAACCCGAATAAACGAAAAACTGACGGCTCTCTTCTTCACTTTTTTCCACTTATTCGGATTTCCAAAACACAAAACCCGAACAAGTGGCTTTTTGCGCCCCAAATAACCGAGACGGTGACTTTTGTTCGGGTTTTACGTTCTTCGTTACCCCTCTCAAAGTCCCCAAAACCCGAACAAGTGGCTTTTTTGGACACATTATTTATCGAAAACGCCGTTTATTCGGTTTTCGTTTCTTCGAAACCCGAATAAACGGCGTTTTTAAAACAATGGAAGGCATTTTTTCCGTTTATTATGGTCGGCATCAACGTATCGCATTGGATGAGGTTACTTGCTAAGCGTTCCTTTCCACCCCCAGCGGGGACCGCTTGGCCATCCCCACCGCGCGCGGGAGGCGCAGCGAGGGTTTCCCGACCCTCTCGTAGCTCAGGACCTCCCTGTGGCCGCGCCCATCGGGAAGCTCGAATGTTTCACGTGAAACAAAGCGCATGCCACACAGGCGCGCGGCTCTCTTTGCGGCGGTGACCTCATCCTCGGACGGGCGAGCCTTGGCCACTACCAGCCGACCTCCCTTGCGCAGCAGCGGAGCGGCGTACTCCACGAGCACGTTGGCCTGCGCCACCGCCCGGGCGGTTACGACGGCATACTGCCCTCGCTGCGTACGACCCAAATCCTCGACGCGATCCTGCCGCGCCTCCACGCTCCCGTCCAACCCAAGCTCGCGCACGAACTCTTGCACGGCCGCGACCTTCTTGCCCACCGAATCCAGCAGCAGCGCCGGGCGACCGGTTGTGACCGCCAAGGGAATGCCCGGAAAGCCGGCGCCGGTCCCCACGTCCACGAAGCGACCTGACGGCGCGGCGTCAAAGGCCCCGCGCAGGAGCAGCGAGTCCACCACATGAAGGTACGCGCCGTTCTCCACGCTGGTAATGCGCGTGAGGTTCACGGTTTCGTTCTTGCGTATTACCAACGCCAGGTGACACGCCAAAAGCACCACCTGGTCACTCGGCAGTTCGATGTTCGCAGAAAAAAGAGCGGCGCGCAGAGCCTCCGCGCACCGCTCGTAGCTTTCACGCTCTTGCATGCCGCTACCCACGCACTGCCGTAATGACCACGTGACGAACGGGATCCTCGCCTTCCGAGTGCGTGGTCACCTCGTCGTCGGCGACCAGCGCAAGGTGGATCAGGCGCCGCTCGTAGGCATTCATGGGAGGCAGCGACACCTTGGAATGCTGACGCTTCGCGCGGGAGGCTGCCGAAAGCGCAATCCCACGAAGCTTCTCCTTGCGGCGGTTCTTGTATCCCTCGACGTCCACCACCACCGGATAGTGGAAGCGCAGCGTGCTGCTCATGAGCGATGAGATGATCATCTGCAGCGCGTCCAGGGTTCGTCCGTGACGCCCTATGAGCACCGCCAGGTCACCGTCGGTGACGTCGAGGATGAGCTCGCCCTCGTCGCCCTCATACTCGTCTATGGACGCGCCGTCCTCGCCGAAGAGGGCCAGGATGGAGCGCAGGTAGCCCACGGCCACGTCCGCAATGGTATCCACCTCGTCGTCGGTAAGGTCCTCCCCCGCCGCGTAGTGCTCGCGCAGCTGGGCGTACTTGTCTTCCGACGGCGTGGCGGTCTGCTCATCCACTTCGACCTGCTCGGCGGCCACTACGTCCGCGGCAGTCGTGTCTTCTGCCATTGTGTACCTCCCATCAATATGGTTTGGGCGCCCTCCCACAGGAAAGGCGCCCTCTAACGTAGAACTTGCTTACGACTTCTTGTGCGGCCGCTGCTTGCGCTCCTTGCGCACGACGTCGATCTCCACGGGCTTGTTGGCCATGTTCGCCTCGGCCTCAGCCTTTGCGGCATCCATAACGCGCCTGGTAACGAGCTGCTGCTGCGCCACCTGCCACAGGGCGGAGGTGTTGTAGTACAAAAGAACGCCGGAGGGCAAGCCCCAACCGATCCAGACCATCCACACCGACATCACGATGCCCATGATGCGCGTGGTACGCTGCTGCTTGGGGTCGGCGGATACCTGCGTGTTGAGCAGCATCGGCACTAACGTAAGGAGGCCGAACAGGACGTCCAGGAACACGTATATTGCCACGTCGGTCCACGGACCTCCGTTGAGCTGCGCAATCGCCTGCGAGGGTCCTATGCCGAGGTTCGGCACGATGTTGAAAAACGACGCGGGTCCGTAGACCTCGGGCTTGCTCACGACCTCGCGGATAACGCCGAACAGTGCGAAGAAGATGGGCATCTGCAACAGAATCGGCAAGCAGCCGCCCAGCGGGTTGAACTTGTTCTCGGAGTAGAACTTGGACATCTCGCGCTGCAGCGTCTCGGGGTCGTCTCTGTAGCGCTCCTGAAGCTCCTGCATCTTTGGCTGCAGCACCTGCATCTTTGCCGACGAGCGCGTGGAGCGCGTCATAAGGGGCATGATGAGCAGACGCACGATGAGCGTAAGGATGATAATAGACAAGCCCCAGTCGCCGCAGAAACCGTGAATGGCGACGAGGATGTTGGTGATGAGTTTAATAAAAGCGTCCCATAATCCCATACTGGTAAATGCCTTTGCTCTCTAGGGTACCGGGTCATAGCCGCCGCGATGGAAGGGATGACAGCGCAGGATGCGCTTGAACCCCAGCCAAAAGCCGCGGGCGGCGCCATACTTTTGCAATGCCTCGAGCATGTACTCGGAGCAGGTTGGGCTATAGATGCAGGAGTCGGGTAGAAGCGGGGATATGTAACGTCGGTAGCCTCGCACCATGCACATGAGCACGCGCGCGACGGCACCTGACTCTTTACGCTCTCCGCTCATGCCACACGCGCCTTGCCAAGAAGCCCTCGCAGCGCGCCGGCCACCTCGGAAGGAGACGACGCATGCGTGGATCGGGTGGCAAACAGTATTACGTCTGCGCCCGCGGCGGGAAGCCCGCACTCGCGCGCGGCCTCACGCAGCACCCTCTTGCACCTATTGCGGAACACGGCGTTACCCAGCCTCTTTGCGGCAACGAAGGCCACCCTGCCTTGGGCGGTCTCATCGCCACGAAGAACGGTCACCCGAACCAACGGATGACCGTACCGTCTTCCGCGAGAGAAGACCTTCTCAAACTCTTTTCTAGACTTGATGGTCTCCACGGATCGGCGAGTTCTACACCGTAAGGCGCTTGCGGCCCTTGGCGCGGCGACGTGCCAGCACCTGGCGGCCGCCCTTCGTGGCCATACGGGCACGGAAGCCGTGCGTCTTTGCGCGCTTGCGCTTGTTGGGCTGGTACGTGCGTTTCATGGTTCCTCCTGATACCTATGGTGTGGGGAGAAGCTCCCCATTGCATGCGAGAATCGAGCTAAAGATTTTAGAAGTACACAACGTGGGTGTCAACCTGCCAAATTTGTGTCGGCGGGCATGTGGTGGAGGTGTGATTTGCAGCGGAGGCGCATGGGAGCGCCGCGATATGGGTACGTCTTGGGCAACGAGACGCGTGACTGAGTCGGTTGCCACCCACGCGCCTGGCTCGCGGGCAGCTCCGCGCTCGCTTCGCTCGCTCACTTATTGAGTGGCCGCCGTCGAGCCAGCCGCGCGAGCGACAACCATCTCGTCTGCCTCCGCTGAAAGAAATCTTTCCTTGTGCCGTTAACTTTCTTTCTTCGTGGTAGAATTTTCTCCCGTTTATTCAGCTCTTCTCAACGGTTTTCATCAAGTTATTCTCATTTGAAGAAAACTTTCTTTCGCATAAATTTCAACGCGAAAGTTTTTCGTCAACCGTCGAGAATGTGTCGAAAAGTGCAGGGAGACAGACGTGGCACAGGACTTCTACCCCTTCGTGGAAAACGGCGACGGCCAGGCGCCGGACGTCTCGCAGGTGCGCCATCCGGCGCGCATCGCGGTCTACGACGACGCGGCGGCGGCGCCCCGCGTCGTTATGGTGGAACCCCAGGAAGTGCGGCCGTACTTGGAAGAGATCACCCTGCAGGTCACCCAGCTCGCGCAGGGCCAGGGCGGAACCATTCCGTTTATGGTCATCCGCGAGATCGTGGAGAACTTCATCCACGCCTACTTTATGGAGCCCACCATCTCCATCCTGGACCACGGCAACACCATCCGCTTTTCGGACCAGGGTCCCGGCATCGCGCAGAAGGACCGCGCGCTGCAGTACGGCACCACCTCCGCCACCGAGGAGATGCGCCGCTACATCCGCGGCGTGGGGTCGGGGCTGCCCTACGTACAGCAGTACATGAGGGACAAGGGCGGCTCTCTGGAGATAGACGACAACATCTCGGGCGGCACCGTGGTGACGCTGCATGCCAGGGGCCAAGAGGGCGGAGGTGCCGCGTTGTCACAGGTAGAGCAGGCGGGATTGCCGCAGCAGGGCTTCGCGCAGCAAGGGGCGGCGTGGGGCCAGCAGCCGCAGGGGGCGCAGGGCTATTCGCAGCCGACGGCGCCGGCGCCGTCGCCCGGCTGGCAGGCGCAGCAGGGATGGCAGCAGCCGTGGACCCAGCAGCCCCAGGCGTGGCCGCAGCAGGCCGCGCCCGCGCCGGGCATGCCCGCGCCGCAGGGTTGGCAGCAACAGGGCTGGCAGCAGCCTCAGCCGCAGCCCGCGCCGCAGCAGGCGGGCTGGCCGTCCGTCTCGGTCCGTGGGCGCGCGGTGTTGGACTACCTCAGCGCCCACGACGCGGTCGGTCCGTCCGACCTCGCCCGCGAGTACGGCGAGTCGCAGCCGACCTGGACGCGCGAGCTCCAGGCGCTCGAGGAGGCGGGGCTCATCCGCAAGGACGGACAAAAGCGGCGCCTCACGGCCATGGGCAGGAGTTTCCTCTCGTAGGTCCGCCGGGCGCGGACGCCCGGCGCCCTCGTTCCGCCAGTTCGACGTCGGACTTTGTCGGTAACTCGGAGAGCGCCGACGATTTTGGACATGTTGGTCGTCACGCAGGTGCCGTAACTTCCGAAATTGTCGGCAACGCCGAGCCTGCCTATAAAATCGGACGTCACGCCCAGCTCACAGGGGTCGCCGCCGCCCCTCCCCACCCCAAGACCCCACCCCCGCCTTCTACCGTTTAAAAATCAACAGAAGTTTTTAACATCTTGCGGAGGTTTTCATCATATACTGTTCACTGTGAGATAAATGACAGGAGGACATGATGGACTTAGCCAGCGAATCGGACGCAGAGATACTGTGGGACGACATCGTTTCCTCCCTCGAGGCGGAAGAGCTGCCCGCAGCCACGGTCGCCATGCTCCAGAGCTGCGAGGCCGAGGCACTTACCGACGACACGTTGCGCATACGCACCTCGTCGCGCTTTGTGCAGCGCACCATCGGCCGGATCGGCGCGCGCCTGGACGAGACCGCGTCGGCGGTGGCGTTCCAGCCCTTGCACGTGGACGTCGTCGTGGCCGCCGACGCCGCACCAAAGGCAAAGCCCAAGGCCACGCCCGAGCGCCGCGCGCCCGAACCCGCCCGCCACGATGAGCCCACACCACGGCAGCCGCTTCCCAGCGACGCCGCACCGGCGGCCAAGAAGTCAAAGAATCCGCTGGTAGAGACCATCACTCCAACGGACTCCCTGCTCACCTTCGACCGATTCGTGGAGGGTCCCCAGAACAAGTTCGCCTTCGACGCCGCAAAGCAGGTGGCAAACGGCAACCGGAACTACAACCCCCTGTTCATATACGGCAAGAGCGGCCTGGGGAAGACGCACCTGCTTCGCGCCATCCAGAACTACATCGCGCAGAACGACCCCGAGCGCACCTGCGTGTACCGCGTGGCCACCGACTTCATAGACGACTACTCTCGCGCCATGAAGAACGCCAACTCCGGCGCGGCGGCGGCGCTTGCCGAGAACTACCACAGCATCGACGTGCTTATCATCGACGACATACAGCTCATGAGCACCGCCGCGGGCACCATCGGCTTCTTCTACGACACGTTCAACTACCTGGTGGGACACGGCAAGCAGATCGTGCTCGCCGCCGACCGCACCCCCTCCGAGCTGGGCATGGGCCAGTCGCGCTTCGACGAGCGCGTAACCAGCAGGCTGGACTCGGGCATGACGGTGAGCATCCAGGTGCCCGACTACGAGCTCAAGCTGCAGCTCATCGACGCCTTCTACGAGCGCATGCGCTCCGACGCGCGCAAGGAGCACATCCCCGGCCTGGACGCCGACATATCGCCCGAGCTGCGTCGCCTCATGGCCGAGCGGGCCGGCACCAACATCCGCGTGATCGAGGGCTTCGTGCAGTCCTGCCTCATGCTGGCGTTCCAGGGCGAGCTCATGGGACGCCCCGTGAGCGAGGAGGACATCATCGCCGTCGCCGAGCAGAAGTGGCCCAGCGGCCAGCGGCGCGTCACCGTCATACAGATCCAGGAGGCGGTGGAGCGAAGCTACGGCATCGACCACGAGTCGCTGGTAGGCAGCAAGAGAAACAAGGAGCTCATGGAGCCGCGCCACGTGGCGATCTGGCTCACGCGCGAGCTCACCGACAACACCCTGGCCGACATCGGAAAGCACTTCGGCGGTCGCACGCACGCCACCGTAAAGCACAGCATAGGCGTCATAGAGGAGGGCATGAAAGACGACCGCACCCTGCAGGACCGTGTGGGACGCATTCGCGACTCAATACTGGAATAGCAATGTTCAAAATCTTGTCAATAGCGCGAACACAACGAGCGACAAGTGCCCCTCGGTTGAAGAATCTCATTTTCGAAACCGTGTTCAAAGAAGAAAGCGTAGAATTCCACGTACTCGTTTGCGGCCCACGATTTACCCTCTCACCTGCACCTTGTCGGAGTTATCGACTTTTATACAGCACCTATTGTTACTACTAAATGTATTGAATATATAAATAGAAATAGGAGGAGCCATGAAGTTTACCGTCAGCCAGTCCGCACTCGGACGCGCCATCGCCGTAGTAGCCAAGGGCATCGGGGGACAGTCCACGCTCCCCATCCTCGGGGGCATCTATATCAAGGCAGAGGCCGGTGCCATCGAGTTGCAGACCACGAACGTAAACATCTCCATTCGCCACGCGATTCCCGCCAACGTGGAGGAGGAGGGCGCCACGGTGGTTTCGGGCAGGATCCTCACCAACGTGGCGAAGAACCTTCCCGACGCGGCCGTCTCCGTCGAGGCGGAGGCCGGCATGGTGTCCATCGACTGCCAGAAGGCACACTTCAGGCTCAATGCGCTCGATCCCTCGGACTTCCCCGAGTTCCCGCACGTCGACTTGGAGCAGACGGTGGAGCTTCCCTGCGAGCTCTTGTCCTCCATGGTAGACAAGGTCTACAAGGTAACCAGCAAGGACACGTCGCGGCCCATCCTGGCGGGCGTGCTGCTTACCGTCGACCAGAACACCATTCGCCTGGTGGCGACCGACTCGTACCGCCTCGCCGTGTGCGACACCAACTCCGAGACCTCCAGCGCGTCGGAGCCGTTCGAGGCCATCGTGCCGGGAACCGTGCTCCACGACGTCATGGCCCTCGCCTCGGGCTCCGAGACGCTGTCCATCGGCATCGCCTCGAGCCAGATCGTGTTCACGTTCGGCAACACCACCTACGTCTCGCGCCGCATCGAGGGCAACTTCCCCAACTTCAGGCAGCTCCTTCCCGCCACCTGCAACACGACGGCCAAGATAGACGCCGCGAGCCTGATGCAGGCGCTGCGCCGCGTGGCCGTAATCGCCACGTCCAACCCCTCGGTACGCTTTGACATAGACGCCGACGGCTCGCTGCTCAAGCTCTCGGCGTCCTCGCCCGACCAGGGTGAGTCCACCGAGCTCATGGACGTGGAGGTCGAGGGAGAGTCGCTCTCCATTGCGCTCAACTACCACTACGTGCTGGACTGCGTGGCCGCGAGCTCGCAGGACAAGGAACTCTCGTTCGAGCTCCTGAGTTCCATGCAGCCGGCGGTGTTCAAGAGCTACGGCAGCATCAACTACCTGTACCTGCTCATGCCGGTGCGCATGTAGCCCACACGATAACATCAGACAATGGGGAGTATCCCTATCGTCTGATGTTATCGGCCAGATATAACGTCTGGGCAGCCCCGCAAACCTCGGAGGAGATAGAACCATGGGTCTCGTTGCAACCCGCATAGCCCTGCGCGACTGGCGCAGCTTCTCCAGCCTGGCCATAGAGCTCGGTCCGGGCCTTACCGTGCTGTGTGGGCCCAACGCCACGGGCAAGACGAACACGGTGGAGGCCCTGCAGCTGCTCACGGCTGGCTCGTCGTTCAGGCATCCGCGCACGGCCGACCTCGTGCGCGAGGGTGCCCAGGCAGGCCGCGCGGATCTTCGCCTGGAAGGCGACGGGCGCGTGGTGGACGTGGCGTGCTCGGTGGAGGGCAGTCGTCGGCGCTTCGAGCGCAACGACAAGCCCGCCCGCCCCGCGGACCTGTCCTCGACGCTCATGTCGGTGCTGTTCTGCCCTGACGACCTCTCGTTCGTGAAGGCCGGCGCCAAGTACCGCCGCGACGAGCTCGACGCGTTTGGGATGCAGGCGAGCGCGGGCTACCGCAAGGTCGCGCGCACGTATGCCCGCGCGGTGGAGCAGCGCAACCGACTCCTGAAGGACCCCCAGGTCGACCTCGGCCTCCTGGATGCCTGGGACGCGTCGGTCGCCTTGGGCGGCGCCACCCTGCTCCACGCCCGTCTCTCCATGTTCTGCAGGCTGAGGCGCCACGTGCGATCCATATATTCGCAGGTGGGAGGCAACGAGGTCCTTGAATGCACCTACGAGAGCAGCCTTGGCGGCGGCATGGAGGACCTCGAGCGCGACGAGCTGCGCGACCTGTTCCTCGACCGACTCGCCGAGCTGCGCGAGGAGGAGCTCGCGCGCGGCGTGACGTTGGTGGGGCCCCAGCGCGACGACGTGGCGTTCAGCATAGACGGTCGCAACGCGCGCTCGTTCGGCAGCCAGGGGCAACAGCGGTCGGTGGTGCTCGCGTGGAAGATGGCTGAGGTCGCCATCGCGCGGGAGGTCCTGGGAGAGCAGCCCCTACTGCTGCTCGACGACGTCATGAGCGAGCTGGACGAGAAGCGACGCGCCGCCATGACGCGCTTCGTGGAGGGCGGCATCCAGACGGTCGTTACCACGACCAACCTCGCGTACTTCCCGTCCGAGCTGCTCGAGGATGCCAAGGTGGTGCGCTATGGCGCCGAGGCGTAGGGCTGGCGCGGATCGCGGCGGCGAGGCCGTTCGCGCGGGCGACGCCGTGGGGGCGCTGCTTACGGGCGCGCTCGGCAAGGGCTTGTCGGCGGCGAGCGCCGCGGCGAAGGCGTGGTATGCGGCGAACGGCGACCGCGAGCGCACGCACACCACGGGCGTGTGGCTGCGCAAGTCGGGACGTACCGGCACCGATCCCGTGCTCGTGGTGGCGCTCGACACCAACCTGCTTGCCATGGAGCTCGGCACGAACAAGGACCTCTACCTCGCGCGGCTCGCCTACCATGGCCTCGCCGTGAGCGACATCCGCTTTACCGTCCGCCGCGACCCGGCCAAGGAGGCGCGCCGCGCGCGCAAGCAGGACAGCTCGCGCGATGCCGCGACGCTCCCCGAACTCACGGCCTCCGAGGTCGAGAGGGTGGAGCGCGCGTGCGAAGATTTGCCCGACGGACTTAGGCAGAGCGCCTGTAGGGCGATGTGCGCCTCTTTGCGACGCAACAAGGCTAGGTCTACGCACAAATCATGAAAATGCCCTCAGCGCCCATTCTGGGGCCGTCTGAGGTACAATTAAAAGTCGCACTGTCTAAAGAGAGGATACACGTGGCAAAGAAGAACCAATACGGTGCAGACAGCATCAAGGTCTTGGAAGGCCTCGATCCCGTGCGCAAGCGCCCGGGCATGTACATCGGATCCACCAGCTCAAGCGGCCTGCACCACCTCGTGTGGGAGATCGTGGACAACTCGGTGGACGAGGCCATGGCTGGCTTTTGCTCCAAAATCACCGTAACCGTGCACGCGGACAACTCCGTGACCGTTACCGACAATGGGCGCGGCATCCCCGTGGCGCGGCATCCGCAGAAGAAGATCCCCACCCTCGAGGTGGTACTCACTGTGCTTCATGCCGGCGGCAAGTTTGACAACGACGCCTACAAGGTGTCCGGCGGCCTGCACGGCGTGGGCGTGAGCGTGGTAAACGCGCTGAGTTCGCGCCTCATCGCCGAGGTCAAGCGCGACGGCGCGGTGTACAGGATGGAGTTCAGCCGCGGCAAGACCAAGCAGAAGATGAAGAAGGTCGGCACCTCCAAGGCAACCGGGACCTCCATCACCTTCTGGCCGGACGAGGAGATATTCGAGACCACCGTCTTCAACTACGACACCCTGCACGACCATCTGCAGGAGACGGCGTTTCTGAACAAGAATCTCAAGATCGTGCTGGTGGACGAGCGCGAGCTCGAGCCGCGCAAGGACGAGTTCTGCTACGCCGGCGGCATTATCGACTTCGTCAAGTTCCTCAACGAGGAGAAGACGATACTTCCCGGACTCAGCCGCCCCATCTATATCGAGGGCCGCACCGGTGACGACGCGCCCGCCGACAAGCGCGGCGAGGTGGAGGTCTCCCTGCAGTGGAACACCACCTACTCCGAGCAGGTGCTTTCCTTTGCGAACGACATCTACACCGACGAGGGTGGTATGCACCTGGAGGGCTTCCGCACGGCGCTCACCAAGACGATCAACGACTACGCGCGCGCCAAGAAGCTGCTTAAGGACAAGGACCCCAACCTCACCGGCGACGACGTGCGCGAGGGCCTTACGGCGGTCATCTCCGTAAAGCTGCCCGACCCGCAGTTCGAGGGGCAGACAAAGGCCAAGCTGGGCAGCTCCTACATGCGCACCCTCACGAACAAGGTGGTGAGCCAGGGCCTCGCCGAGTATCTGGAGGAGCACCCCAACCCCGCCAAGGAGATCTTCAAGAAGGCGAGCCAGGCCGCCAAGGGTCGTCTCGCCGCTCAGAAGGCGCGTCAGGCCACCCGCCGCAAGGGCCTGCTCGAGTCCGCGAGCCTGCCCGGCAAGCTGGCCGACTGCTCGGTGCGTGATCCCGAGATGACCGAGCTCTTCATAGTGGAGGGCGATTCCGCAGGTGGCTCGGCCAAGATGGCGCGCGACCGCTCCATCCAGGCCGTCCTGCCGCTGCGCGGAAAGATCCTCAACGTGGAGCGCGTCCAGGAGCATCGCGCGCTCTCGTCCGACACCATCACCTCGCTCATCACCGCCATCGGCACGGGCGTGGGGCCGGAGTTCAACATCGAGAAGGCCCGCTACCACAAGATCGTGATCATGACCGATGCGGACGTGGACGGCGCCCACATTCGCATCCTGCTGCTCACGTTCTTCTACCGCTACATGCGCCCCATGATCGACGCGGGCTACATCTACGTGGCGCAGCCGCCGCTCTACCAGCTGCGTCCCAAGGGCCGCAAGGGCGGCAAGTACCTGTACACCGACGAGGAGCTGGCCATCGAGGCGGCCAAGTACGAGGATACGAGCCGCTACACCGTCCAGCGCTACAAGGGCCTGGGCGAGATGGACCCCGAGCAGCTGTGGGAAACCACCATGGAGCCAAAGAACCGCATCATGCTGAAGGTAACCGTGGAGGATGCCCTGGCCGCCGACCGCGCGGTGAGTGACCTCATGGGCAACACGGTGGAGAAGCGCCGCAACTTCATCCAGACCCACGCCAAGGACGTGCGCTTCCTGGACATCTAAGGTGTTCGTACGGGGATTCCTCTCGTCTCCGCGCTCAAACAGCGCTTCGCGAACTGCGCGCGGAGACGAGAGGAATCCCCGCGGGCGGGTAACGCCACCCGCGTAGATGATGGTTCGCCGCTTCGCGGCGAGTTTAGAAGGAGAGATAGTTGGCAGACGAGACGAACAACAGCGAGAACCAGGACGAGTTGCGCGGTCCCGACGGGCGCGACCACCTGGACGACCTCGTAAATCGCGCCATGCACGACATGGAGGTGGATCCCGAGCGCGACGACGAGGACCCCTCCGACGTGTACGACGAGATGGAGGACGACTATCCGCCCGAGCAGGGTTCTGTCAACCTTGCGGGCGCGAACCTGAGTCACACCATATCCGACGAGGCTGGCACGAGGCTGGACCTCACCGACATCCACGGCGGCGCGCTCAAGCCCATCGAGATGGCGTCCGAAATGAAGACCTCGTTCCTCGAGTACTCCATGTCGGTCATCGTGGCCCGCGCACTGCCCGACGTGCGAGACGGCCTCAAGCCGGTCCACCGCCGCATCCTGTACGCCATGAACGAGGCCCACATCGTGCCCACGCGCCCGCATAAGAAGAGTGCGTGGACCGTCGGCGAGGTTATGGGCAAGTACCACCCGCACGGTGACTCGGCCATCTATGACTCCATGGTGCGTATGGCGCAGGACTTCTCCATGCGCCTGCCGCTCGTGGACGGCCACGGCAACTTCGGCTCCGTGGACGGCGATCCCCCGGCGGCCATGCGCTACACGGAGTCGCGCCTCACGCATGCCGCGATGGAGATGCTGCGCGACCTGGACAAAGAGACCGTTGACCTGCAACCCAACTACGACGAGTCCTTGTCCGAGCCGGCCGTGCTGCCCGCACGTTTTCCCAACCTGCTGGTAAACGGCTCGTCGGGAATCGCGGTGGGCATGGCCACCAACGTGCCTCCCCACAACCTGGGCGAGGTCATCGACGCCGTCTGCCTTCTTATCGACAACCCCGACGCCTCCCTGGAAGAAATCATGAAGGTCCTTCCCGGTCCGGACTTCCCCACCGGAGGCATCATCATGGGCACCGACGGCATCCGCGACGCGTATGCCACGGGTCGTGGCTCCATTACGGTGCGCTCCAAGGTGCACGTGGAGAGCGTGGGCCGCGGCGGCAGGCAGCGCCTGGTGGTCACCGAGATCCCGTATCAGGTGAACAAGGGTCTTTTGCAGGAGAAGATCGCCCAGCAGGTAAACGAGAAGCGCATAGAGGGCATTTCCGACATGCGAGACGAGTCCAACCGCAAGGGCATGCGCATCGTGATCGACCTCAAGAGCGGCGCGGTGCCGCAGGTCGTCCTGAACAACCTGTACAAGCGCACGCAGCTCCAGGCCAACTTCGGCGTCATAGACATCGCGCTGGTGGACGGCGTGCCGCGCACCCTCACGCTTCCCGAGATGCTGCGCCACTACATCGATCACCAGGTGGACGTTGTCACCAGGCGCACGCAGTTCGACCTCGCCAAGGCGCAGAAGGATCTGCACATCCGCGAGGGTCTTCTCATCGCCGTGGACAACATCGACGAGATCGTGCACATCATCCGCAGCTCGCGCGACGACGCGGAGTCCAAGCGCCGCATGAACGAGCGCTTTGGCCTGGACGAGGTTCAGTGCGAGGCCATCCTGCAGATGCGCCTGCGCCGCCTTACGGGACTCGCACGCGACCAGCTCGTGGCCCAGATCGAGGACCTGCGCGAGCGGATCGCCTACTACACCGACCTCCTGGAGCACAAGGACAAGCTCTTGGGCGTGATCAAGGACGAGCTGCGCCAGATCTCCGAGCGCTTTGCCACCCCGCGTCGCACGCAGATCAACGCGCAGGGCGCCGAGGACCTGGACGTGGAGGACCTTATCGCCGAGGAGGACATGGTCGTGACCTTCACCCACGCAGGCTACGTAAAGCGCCTGCCGGTGGCCACCTATCGCTCGCAGAAGCGGGGCGGCAAGGGCATGAGGGGCCTGTCGCTCAAGGACAACGACTACGTCGAGGACCTGTTCGTGGCGAGCACCCACGACTACATGCTGTTCTTCACCAACAAGGGCAAGGTGTATCGCCTCAAGGTGCACGAGCTGCCGCTCGGTAGCCGACAAGCCCGCGGCTCGGCACTTGTCAACGTGCTCAACCTGGCAGAGGGCGAGCATCCCATGGCCGTCATCGCCGCGCGCGACTTCCCCAAGGACGAGTACCTCATGTTCTCCACCGCCTCCGGCATGGTGAAGAAGACGGCTATGGCCGAGTACGACGTCAACCGCTCCGGCGGGCTCATCGCCATCAAGCTCAAGGCTGGCGACGAGCTGGTGGGCGTGCGCCGCGTGAAGTCCGAGGACAGGGTCATCCTGTGCAGCACCGACGGCAAGGCGATCGTGTTCGACGAGAGCCAGGTGCGCTCGATGGGCCGCGACACCAGCGGCGTGCGCGGCATGGCCCTCAAGGACGACGCGCGCGTGCTGGGCATGGAGATAAGCAACGGCAAGGGCGACCTCGTCGTTATCACCGAGAACGGCTTTGGCAAGCGCACGGCGGTGAGCGAGTATCCCGTCCGCAATCGCGGTGGTCAGGGCGTGTTTACCATTGCCATGACCCAGAAGAAGGGCAAGCTGGTGGCGTGCCGAGTGGTTGGCCCGCAGCACGAGCTCATGATTGTGTCCGTTGCCGGTGTTATGATACGCGTCAAGGCAGAGGACATCTCGCGTCAGGGCCGTGCGACCCAGGGCGTCAAGATCATGAACCTGAGCGAAGGCGACCGCGTGAGCGCCATGGCTCGCATGATCGCGCGCAAGAAGAAGGCGCCCAAGCGTCGTGCCGGTGCCGGCGAGGCGCAGGCGGTGCTCGACATCGCGGCCGCCGGTGGCGACATGGACGATCCTGACAACGTGGACGTCGGCGGCGACGAGGAATTTGACGAGTCGCTGTTGGACGAGTAACCTTAACGTTCGATGCCGTTTTGTTGGCCTTTCCCACGAGGGCCTAGACACTGCAGAGGTCCCTTCCCGCTTCGCCGGGGAGGGGCCTCTGTGCTTGGGTCAGCGTTCTGTCCGGCCGCGTCGCTGGGCACGCCTCTGGCCACGTCGCTGGCCACACCATGTGCAAAGTCTGTACCCCTATTCGTAAAGTCTGTAGCCCGCCTCGCAAAGTCTGTAGCCCGCCTCGCAAAGTCTGTAATCTCCCTGGCAAAGTCTGTAATTTAGGCAGCAAAGTCTGTAGAACTAAAAATGACCTTTATATAAAACACCTGGTAAACCGTATGCTTCTCCTAAACAGCTTTTAAATATCTACAGACTTTACTCTGGGCACTACAGACTTTGCCATCCAGGTTACAGACTTTGTTCGAAACGCTACAGACTTTGTGGGCGTGGCTACAGACTTTGCGAGGCGGGCTACAGACTTTGCGAGTGATTGAGCGGGAATCTTCTATCGCTGAGTGCGTTTTGATTTTTCAACAAAGTATTCAACATTCATTTATGCATAAACAAGCGGATTACTGCATAAAAATTAGGCACTGATTATGCAATTTGCATACAAAAAATTTGAAAACATATAATCGCAGGTCAAATGTGCTCAAAAGATGGAGAAACGTAGCCATAAAATTCCAAAAAGCATCAGTGCATTTTGGAACAGACCGCATTTTCGCACGTCACACCCAAATATCGTGATTCAGCGGGGAAGTATGCGGTCGCTATAAGCGCAATTTCCGCGCAATAGGTTGGGTATGGTTGCGCCATGGATACTTATACGAACATATACCTCAGTCACGTGTCCGCACTCGCCTGTTGGGCGGTGATCGGACACAAGGGCCTGCTGCCGCAAACCCAAACGGATATTCAAGACGTGGGAGCGGCGGCAAAGAACCCGACCACCATCCTTGGCGAGGGGCTTCTTGAGAGCAAGTTTATGCAGAAGCTCCCCGCACCTCTCGACGTGCTGGTACCAGCCCATGGACGCACCTTCAAGTCAGACCTCTTCACTTGTCACCTCCGAGAGGGAAAACTTCCGCCTGGGAGCCTGCGCCGTCTTACCGAGCATGTGTTCATCTCATCTCCCGAACTCACATTTGTCCAGCTGGGGAGTGTCCTTACCGACGTGCAGCTCGCGACTGTGGGCATGATGTTGTGTGGAAACTACTCCATTGCTCCCAACGACGAGCGTAGCCTGTTGGAGAGAAAACCACTCACGTCGCTGGAATCGTTGCGGCATATGGTTGATAGCACAAGGAGGTTTCACGGCGCCGCAACGGCGCGCCGCGCTCTCGACATGTGTTTGGAGGGGTCGCGCTCGCCGAGGGAGTCCATAGCGCCCCTGCTCATCAGTTTGCCACCCATGATGGGCGGATACGAGTTGGAGCGTCCAGAACTCAACCGAAAGGTGCATTTGTCTCCCGAAGCTGCGGCCATTGTGGGAATGTCGGAGATAACTCCAGATTTGTGTTGGTATGACCATAAGACCCTTTTAGAGTATGACAGTTGGGAGAATCACCAGGACAGTGCGCGTCTTTCGGTTGACGACCTGCGAATTCAGGCGTTTGTAAAAGACGATTGGACGGCCCTTACCCTGCGAACGGAAAACATGAATGACACACTTAAGTTCGATCGCATAATACGTGGGGTTCTTGCGCCGTCTTTGGGCGCAAAAGTGCCGTCCCTGACGCAGGGATACATGAATCTGCAACGGGAACTCAGGGACGAGATCATGTCGCTTGACCCCTACGTGAGCTCGTCCGAGGCAAGGAAAAGACTTCGCTACTTCAGAGAAAAGCGCAAGAGCATCGGATTCGGAACCTCGGGTCTTTGAGTGTGGTTGGACCGAAGGATGGCGTCTTCCTGGATGCGCCAGTGAACAATGCGTTGCAAAACCTCTGTCGCCCGCGACAAAGTCTGTAATCGTTCCTGCAAAGTCTGTAGCGCCTCGTACAAAGTCTGTAGCCCCTCTCGCAAAGTCTGTAATCTTTCGGCTAAAGTCTGTAGGGAAATATGTGAACTCTTTACAAAACCGCAGGTAAAGCAGTTGTCGAATTTGATATTTATTCAGAAATGTACAGACTTTACGAGCCGAGCTACAGACTTTGCAATGATGGTTACAGACTTTGCGAGAGGGGCTACAGACTTTGTGTGCCCGGTTACAGACTTCGCAAGCCTGGTTGGGCAGCGGTAGGGCTACGAAAAGTCTTCGGGAGACAAGCCCTCGACGAAGTCGTGGAATGCCTGTGCTTCCTGCTCGCGCTGGTCCCGCTCAACCGATGAGAAATCCGGAAGCGTCGCGGCCGAAAAAACGTCGCTCTCCACGAACACGGGAACGTGCGTGCGTACGGCAAGGGCAAGCGCGTCAGAGGGCCTCGCGTCGATGCTCAGGCTCTCCCCCTGCGCGTTTCTCATGCACACTTGGGCGAAGAAGGTCGTGTCGCGCACGTTGTTTATAACCACGCTAGTAACGCTGGCGCCAAGTTCCGCGATGACGTTTTGCAGCAGATCGTGCGTCGTGGGACGCTTCTGCTTGCGCCCGTCGACGCCCATGCTAATGGCTGCCGCCTCGAACGTCCCAATGCGGATGGGGAGCTTAGCGCTAGAGTCGCTGTGTCGAGGCTTGAGCACGACCACCGACGCAACGGGACCTGCGCCCACAACCACTGATTGTATGTCCATACGAATGAGTGCCATGCGGAACATTCTACCCCTCGCAACGAAAAAGACAAATGAATTTTGAGATTTCACTTGACTAACCCATGCAACTCGGGTAATGTATTTCGTTGCGGATGGGCCTGTAGCTCAGTTGGTCAGAGCGTCCGGCTGATAACCGGGAGGTCACAAGTTCGAGCCTTGTCAGGCCCACCAT
>CADCPM010000036.1 GCA_902803315.1 uncultured Coriobacteriaceae bacterium | reverse complement strand
GAACGTCACGGACTTCGTGCCCGCGTAGTTCCCGCGGCCCGTCACGACGACCGTGGCGGTCCCCGCCCTCACGTTGTTGCGGTACGTGAGCGCGTAGTCCGCGCCAAGGCGCAGCGTACGGCCGCCAACCCTCACCGTGGGCCTGGGGCAGACGGCCCTGCCCGTGTACGCCTGCGTACCTATGGCCGACACCGCGGCGCCACCGATCCCGGCCTGCGCGATCCTCCACGTGAGCCTCCTCGCCCCCGCGGAGCCGTCCGGCCAGCAGTGGTTGGCGTCCGGCGTGGCCGTGGCCGTGTAGGTCCCGGCGTTCGTGGCCCGCCACGTGCCGGAGAGCGCGTAGCCCGCGCCCGCCGCGACGCCCACCTGCGTGGAGCCGTTGTAGGTGCGGTTGGCAACCCCGGGCACGGCGACCTTGGCGCGCTCGATGCGGAACGACGCAGTCTTCGACCCGACGTAGTTGCCCTTGCCCGTAACGGTAAGCGTATAGGACCCTGCGTTAGTCGCAACGTTGCCCGCAATCGTGTAGTCGGTATTTGGCGAAAGCACGCTTCCGCCCACACTAACCCGAGGAACTGCCGTATGCGACCTGCCGTCGTACGTCCAACCGGAAACGTTTATCTCCGCGCCTTCCAAGCTAACCTGTGCCAGGTCATACGACGCGCTTGTGGAACCCCAGAAGCGACCGGAGTCCTTGCTCGACGTGCCGGTAAGCACGATGCGTACGCCAGACCCAGCCGTCTGCAGCGATTTCGTGTAGTCCTTGCCAAGTTCGAGCTCGTAAGTCTCGCTCCTGCTTCCTTTGGAAACCGTTATATACGCTCGCGGATTCTGCTGCGCCATCTCGTCCCAGGTGTACTGACGGTCCTCGATTCCCACTATCTGCGCACGCGCTATGTTGGTGGCGTCGTTGAGGGCGGCCAGCGCTGTCACGCGCGCGGCGTCGGCGGCCTGCTTGGCGGCATTCGCGTCGCTCAGGTTTTGCTGGGCCTGCTCGAGCGCAGTCTGCGCCTGCGCGAGCTGCGTTGCGTACGTGGTGTCGTTGAGCGCGGCGACGGCCGCGTCATACGCCTGCTGCTTTTGGTTGACGGTCGTCTGCGCGTTGTCCCTTGTCGTCGCGGCATTTGTCTGCGTCTGCGCGAGTCCAGCACGCTTGTTCTCGAGCGCCGTCTTTTGCGCCTGGGCGTCCGTTACTGCCTGCTGCGCCGTCTGCAAGTTGGCCTGGGCATTTGTGAGCGCATTCTTTGCCTGCGTAAGCGCCGCCTCCTTGCTGGCAAGCGTCTGCTGAGCCGCCTGCAGCGCTGCTCGCTCCGTCGCCCCAATGGATTCGCCCGCGATCGAATCGTAGTAGTTCAAGAGCCGCGTACGATAATCTGCGACGGTATAGAGCGTAACTGGCGGGGTAATGGATGTGTCAACGTAGCCACCAAAGTGCTGGATTGCAGCACCACGGTATCCACGCGTCGAGTTGAGACCTATGCCCGTGCACGTATAGAGCGGGTTGACGATGCTGAGGTAGTGGCCAATCTGCTTCTGACCTACGTCTTCCCCCTTGTCCTGCAAATAGCTCTTCGCATCAGACGAACTCATATTTGCGATCTCGGGATACTTACCCAGGAAATACTCGTAGTTCTCTTTCTCATCGTAATACCAGCCTTTGTAGGCGCTCACTTTGCCTATTTGCGTTATATAAAGGTTCTCCGCAACCGCGTGAACCGCACTCGGAAACTCAGCAAATGTTCTCGCATGCTGATAGACGGTCGTTGAGTAGTTCGCGTTGCGTTGCGCGGCAGACATCAGTTCGTCACACACCTTGAGGGCAGGCAACGGTGGGACGCGTTCGGCGCGAATCTGGTTACAGTAGTCAATCCAGTCAAGGGCGTCGAGCATGTTTTGCAGCGAAGTGGCGTCGTACTGCCCGCCGATGTTGGTGCAGTCCGCAAAGTACTTGCCGTCGGCAGCCGTCGTGGTTGTATCCGTAAGGTATCCCGCGGCTCGGTTGTTGCCCACGCTTTGGAAGAAGCCCACACTCCCCTTTGCAACCTCTACCTGCGCATTGGCGACTGCGGCACCGAATGCTTGCTGCTTTGCGGCAACGTCGGCTGCGGCGGCGTCGCGCTCCTGCTGCGCCGTGGTAACGCCCTGCTGCGCCAACGTCACGCCTTGCTGGGCGTCGCCAACCGCATTGTTGAGCGCAAGCATGCCGTTTTCCAACTCGGTAATCTGGCTCTCGTTCTGCTGGATCGCAGCAGTGGCATCGTTATACGCTGCCTTTGCCTGCTCGAGGCTCGCCTTTGCCGCATTGAGCTCGTCGAGCGCATCCTGCACTGCCTTCGCGCGCTCCTGCTGGTTGTTCTGCGACAAAAGCTCGTCGTATGCGCGCTGCGCCTGCGCAACCTCCGCCTCACGCGTGGTTACCGTACCCGCGGCGCTGGCGGCGTTACTGCGAGCATTGGCATAGTCCACCCTGAGCTCGTTGAGGACGGAACCCTGCGTCGTAGGATCCTGCGCTATGGGAACGATGTTGAACGAGAGCGTGCGCGTCCCCTCAAAGCCACCCATACCCTCTAGGGTTATGGTTGCCGTGCCAACCTCTACGTTACTTGCGTAGGACAAGCTGTAGTCGCGTCCGAGAACAAGCACGGTACCGCCGTACGAAACGAGCGGCTGAGGGGTTATGCCCTGTCCCGTGTACGTCTGGTCGGCGATAGCCATCACGCTGAGCTCGGAAACCGAAACACGAGGTTGGGACGACGACTCAAGGATAGTAAACGTGCCAGGCTCGTAGCGCACATCGTAGTTACCCTGCTCGGTTTGCCCTGACGCTGTAATTGCGTAGGTGCCAACGCTATCGCCCGCTTCTCTCGACAGCGTGTACTCCACCTTGTCGCCTGCAAAGACTCCCGTTATCGTAGCCGTGAGCAGCGGTTCCGGCTCGCCAAAGCGCTTGGTCTTGTTGTCGGCCTTAACGCTGGCGCTTTTGCGATAGACCCTATATCCCAAAACAACGGTACCCTCGTAATTACCCTTGCCCCTCGCAACGACGGTATAGAAGTCTGCGTCCTTCGCACTCAGAGAACCCTCGAAGTCGAAGTCCGTGCCCTCGTTGAGCTGAACGCCATTCAAGGTGAGCGTTGGGCTTTACGTATGAGCCGTTCCGTCGTAGATCCAGCTCTCCAATCCATTGATGGTACCGCCAGATATACTGGTCTTGTTTGCCTGCGAGGGGAGGATGGTAAAGGTTCCCCGCACGCAGGTTATGTTGTAGTTCTTGTTTGCAACGTTGTTAGACGAGCTCACAATGATGCGATATTCGCCTACGTCGTTGCCTCCTTCACGATAGATGCCGTATTTGGGCGCCTCGCCCTCCACTGCATTGTCGACCGTAGCCGTAAGAGTGGGGTCCATCTCACCAACCACCTTGGACTTGTTGTCGGCAGTAATGGTAACGGGTCTCTTGGAGACCGTATAGGGCCACCTCATCGAGCCTTCAAAGGTACCTTTGCCCTCTATGGTAATCTCGTAGGCGCCCGCATCCTTGGCGCTCGCATTGCCACTCACCGCGTAATCCCGACCAGGAACAAGGGCTTGTCCATTGTAGGTAAGAACAGGCTCTACGCCATGCTCTGCGCCGTCGTACACCCAGCCGTCCATGCCACCCACAGAAACGGTTGCGATACGCACCTTTGTAGAGCTCACATCCGCTGGATTCACAACAATCACATCGTTGATCTTAGTTCCCAACACCGTGTTTATATCCACGTCATTGCCAGCTATAACCTCACGCAGGTTGTTGCAGCCACCGAACATTCCGCCGGTATAGTAGCCTGGGTTGTACGGGTCTGTGCCAGCATTGCTAAGGTCCATGCCCGAAATATTGACGCTCTGAAGCGCAGAGCAACCCGAGAACATGCTCGTGAATCTTTGAACGCTGCTGGTATTGAAGTTGGAGACATCGAGCGTGACGAGTCCCGCGCAGCCCGAGAACATGATGCACATGTCCGTTACCTTGGAGGTGTTGAAGTTCGACACATTGATCTCGGTGAGCGAACGGCAGTCAGCGAACATGCAATACATACTCGTAACATTTGATGTGTCAAAGCCGCTCAAATCCACAGATTTGAGGTTGTAGCAGCGCGCAAAGAGACCGTCCATGTCCGTTACCTTGGACGTGTTGACCCCTTGAAGATTCACGGACTCAAGCGAATGGCAGTCCATAAAGACCGCTTCCATATGAGTACATTCAGACGAATCCAGTTTGGAGAGGTCCGCCGTCTTGAGGTTCTCGAGCTTCTCGAACAAACGGAGCAAGCTCGTGGTGTGAGTGCCCTCGGCAAAAGTGACCGAGGTAATTTGGTTCGCGTAACCCTCAAACGGCTTCTCGTACCACATAAAGAACGTGCCCGAAACCCCATTCGTGGGATAGATGGTAAGGTTGCCCGCCTGGTCGAGCGTCCACGAGCAGGTGGGGTCCTGATATCCCCTAGTGGGCAGGACTCCTGTGGCAATCGGCGCGGGATCGGACTGCGCAACGAGAGCCATAGACGGCACCTCGCTGGCGAGCCCCTCCTCACGCAATGGGTCATCCTGCCGATCGACCGAATCCGCGACATCCGGTATCTGGGCAGCTGGGGCTGGTTCGGAACTGGAGGATGAGCCTTGCTCCGGCTCTTGTTTTGCAGCATCGTCTTTGGCGACGGCTTCGCCTGAAGTGGCGCCCGCCTGGTCGGAGGCAACCTCGCCGACCTCCGTCCCCGCCGGCTTGGCAAGCGTCGGCGCAGGAATCAGCGACACAACCATGCACAAGGTGAGTAAAGACGAAATCAATCGTTTAGCAGACATTCCTCGACTCGTCTTACTCATAGCGCATCAACCCTTTCAGACAACTAGGTATTTAATTATAAAATATCATAAATACTTTACATAATTGTCCAAAACAGCAAACCCGCGCGCTTTTTTTGGACGCCGATGGCACACTTATACCTGGTATAAGTGTGCCATCGGCGCTATATGCCCTGTTCGCGACGGAGCTTGCGCAACTCGGCGCGCTTTCGCGACGCCTGGCACTCCTCATGCTCCACGTCCGTGGTGGCGACGAGCCCGTACGGCACGGGCATGGGGCGGCCGTTCTCGTCGATGCACACCTCGGTAAGGTAAGCATGGTTTATCATGCGACGCTCGCCGGTGGTGGTATCTTCCACGTAAGTATCCACGCGCACCTCCATGGAGGTGCGCTCCACATGCGTGACCCATGCCTCTATGGTCACGATGTCGTTGAGAAACGCCGGGTATTTGAACTCAAGCGTATCCACTGCCACCGTGGTGATGGCACACCCCGCGTGCCTTCGTGCCGCAATGCCCGCCGCGTCGTCAATCCACTCCATCAGTCGCCCGCCAAACAAGCGGTCGGAGCCGTTCATGTCCTCATGGCGCAACATGCGCGTGGCAATGGTACGCGAGCTCCCCACGCGCTTCACGCCCAACGGATGTTCGAAGGCCATAGCCCCTCCTCCCGGCCAAGGCAATAACATCAGACAATAGGGAGTATCCCCATCGTCTGATGTTATCTGCGCGTACCAAAGATGCCGCGTGTGATTTGGCGTCCGGCCTCACGACCGATGCTGCCCACCACGCTGTTGACGATGTTGCCCACCACACGATCGCGGGCTTTCTTGGCCTCGGCTTCCTTGCGCTCCGCCTCTCGCTCGGCCTTGAGGCGCAGACGGTCCTCTTCCCTCTCGGCCTTCAGGCGCAAGCGCTCCTCTTCCTTCTCGGCCTTCAGCCGCAGACGCTCCGCCTCCTTTTCCTCCGCGATGCGCTTGCGCTCGGCTTCCTTCTCTTCTGCAATGCGCTGACGCTCGGCCTCCTTTTGGGCGGCCTCCTCCTCGGCTGCGGCCTTTGCCTCTTCCTCAGCCGTGACTCGAGCCTGCTCAATGAGCTCGTAGGCACTCTCGCGGTCGTATGCCTCCTCGTACTTGCCCATAAGATCGTACGCATTGGCAATCACGTTGGACACGATTCCCGCATCCGCGGCAGCCATACGACATCCCGGGAACAGCACGCGGGCGCGCTCCACCATGCTCGGCTTGCCGTCCTCGTCCAAAAAGCTCACCAAGGCCTCGCCCGTGCCAACGTCTTGCAGCGCCTCAACCGAGTCGAACGCGGGATTGGAGCGGAAGCTTGCCGCCGCAGCCTTTATGGCCTTCTGCTCGGCCGGCGTATAGGCCCTAAGCCCATGCTGCACGCGGTTGGAGAGTTGCGCCAGCACCTCGTTGGGGATGTCTGACGGCGACTGGGTAATGAAGTACACGCCCACGCCCTTGGAGCGAATGAGCTTTACCACCTGCACGACCTTGTCGACCAGCTGCTTGGGCATCCCGTTGAACAGCAGGTGCGCCTCGTCGAAGAAGAACACCAGCTTGGGCTTGTCTGCATCCCCCACCTCGGGTAGGCGCTCAAACAGCGTGGAGAGCATCCAGAGCAAGAACATCGAATAGACAAGCGGAGTATTGATAAGCTCGGTGGCGTTGAGGATGTTTACGTATCCGCGATCGTAGGAATCGCATTCGAACCAGTCCATGATGTCCAGGTTGGGCTCGCCAAAGAAGATGTTGCCGCCTTGGTCCTCCACGGCAATCAGCGCGCGCTGGATGGCGCCTACCGACTGGCTGGTCACGCGACCGTACTTGGTTTCGTACTCCTTGGCATGGTCGGCCACGTAGGTGAGCATGGCGCGCAGGTCCTTGAGGTCGATGAGGAGCATCTGCTGATCGTCGGCAACGCGAAAGACGATATTGAGCACGCCCTTTTGCACCTCAGTGAGTCCCAACAA
Organism: uncultured Coriobacteriaceae bacterium; assembly: GCA_902803315.1. Lineage (GTDB taxonomy): Bacteria > Actinomycetota > Coriobacteriia > Coriobacteriales > Atopobiaceae > RUG440. The sequence goes on along the minus strand of CADCPM010000036.1, from coordinate 37,600 downwards.
GCGGCTCAGGAGCTGCGGCCCCATGTCGCTGATGGTCACACGCACGGGTATGCCCGAGCCGCCCAGCATGTCCCAAATGCGACACGGCGTGCCCTGAAACGCGAACTCGCGCTCGTCGATGCCAAAGGCTTCCATGCGGCTGCGCAAGGAGTCGCTCATCTCTCCCGCCTGCGCCATGCCGGTGATGTCGCCCTTTACGTCCGCCATGAACACCGGCACGCCCGCATCGCTAAATCCCTCGGCCAAGACCTTGAGCGTCACCGTCTTGCCCGTTCCCGACGCACCGGCAATGAGTCCGTGGCGGTTTGCCTGATTGAGCAAGAGGTAGCAGGGATTATCGCCTTGGGCGACCCAAATCTTATTGTCTTTGAGCATGGTTCATCCTCTCGGAATCGCATAACAGGTAAATCCTATTGTACGGCAGGCAAAGGGGATACTCCCCATTGTCTGATGTTATTAAAAAAGCTGACAAGTGACCTGTCCCCTTGTCAGCTTTTTAGGATGCGGTCGTAGACCTCGGACCGTGCGAGGTCAAATTCGCGAGACAAGCGCTTTGCAAGCCGGCTCTTGGACTCACCGGCCTCAATGCCTGCGGCTATGGCCTCGTCCAACGACATGGCAGGCCGCTGCAGCTCCACCGTCTCGCTCGCAACCGGTCCTTCCACCACCAGTACGCACTCGCCGCGAATCTCGTCGCGCGCGGAAAGCTCGTCGGCAAGCGCAGGAGCCACGTCGCGCACGACCTCCTCGTACAGCTTGGTGAGCTCACGCACCAACGCCACGCGCCTGCGCGGCATAACCTCGGCGATCGTCTGCGCCGTTGCCGCAACCCTATGTGGCGACTCGTAGAATACCAGCGCACCTGGCACAGGCGCGAGCTCTTGCAGGCGCCTCGTACGCGCACCTGCCTTGCGAGGCAAAAACCCCTCAAAGAAGAAGTGCTCCATGGGAAGCCCCGAAGCAACCAAGGCGCAGGTAACCGCGCTGGGGCCAGGAATAACTTCCACAGGCAGGCCCTGGTCAAGCGCCGCGTCCACCAAATGCTGGCCGGGGTCCGAGACGCCTGGCATGCCCGCATCAGACACAAACGCCACCCGGTCGCCGGCGCCGACGCGCTCCAACACGCCCTGCACGCGCGAGGCTATTACGTTTTGGTCGCAGCGCTGCAGCGGAACGCGAATGTCAAAGCGAGACAAGAGTTTGGCCGTAACACGCGTGTCCTCGCACAGCAGGACATCTGCCGCCCGCAAGGTGTTAAGCACGCGCGGAGAGGCGTCGTCCAGGTTTCCGATGGGCGTTCCCACCAGCGAGAGCACGCCATGTTGCGCGTCGGTCATCCCAGCATGCTCCGCTCGAAGCTCGAAAGCGCGATGCGGGAGTCCCAGCCCGAAAGGTGGCCACTCGTCTTCCACGTTTGGAAGAACCATGCGGGTCGCTCCTCAAACGCGGCAATCTGCTCTGCGCAGTAAACGCGCTCCAAGGCAATCCTGCCCTCAGGGGTCATAAGGGAGTCGGCAAAGGGCAGCGCGGCCGACCATGCGCCCACCATCACCGGCAAGCCGCTCTTTTGTGCCTGAGCCAGAGTCTGGCGCGAGCGGGCCACCAAAGCGGCTGCACCCGCCGGACCCGTGGCATCCACTTGATCGGTGTAGTGATACAGGTGACAGTCAAGCCAAACGTTGCGATATCTTCTGCCTGCCATAAAGCTGCGCCACATGTTGGGAACTCCGGCGTCGGGCAACACGACGCAGGGCCTCTCTCCTCCCCCTGCGCGCACCGCCTCGTAGGCATCGCGATAGTACGTACGCAAGACTCGCAACGACACGCCCTCCGTTATGCCCATAAACCCCTTGCGACGTTGGGCTACCGGTTCGTAGGCAACCTCAATGCCAAAGAGCGACTTGAAATCGGCGTAGCGCCGCGCAAGCGCAGCCAATACGTCCAGCACTTCCTCGCGGCGGTTGTGGCCACTTCCAAAGAGAATGCCTTCCTCCTCGTTGGCACCAGGGCTCACGCCCATAGCGAGCAGGACCGAAATGTCATATTGTTCTCCCCACGCAAGCGCATCGTCGAGCTTGCCAACGCACCCAACATAGGGACCAGGATCTGGACCGTACTCACCAAACACATACCACGGAACGGGAATTCTCACGGCGTTAAAGCCTCGGTGCGCAATGTGCTTAAAGTCTTCTCTGGTTATAAAGGTCTGCCTGTGTTCCAGAATGAGGTCGCGATATAGCTCCTCGCCAATCGTTTGCATGAGGCCGCGCTCTCCCAAAGAGCCCGTTCCCGCAAAGAGCTCGGGAGTGACCCAAGACTCAAGGCTCAGCCAACCGGTTAGGTTGACTCCATGTAGGGTACGCTCCAGCATAAGAATTCCCTTCTGGCCCTCCTGAGCCATCGGCCACGCACAATCAAAGTATAGCCCTCATTTCCTACATGAAAAGTTCAGAACCCTGTATGTTTTTTATTGGTGGGACAGACGGCGCGAAGCGTCCATTCCCCGCTTGTTTACAGGACAATTGTTGCCTAGTTTATAGATTTCGCATTATATATTTAGCATTAAACACACTCTTCAGGATGCTCGGCAGGCGGTACGGCCCGCAGCAAAGGGGCAGTAACAGACAAGCCCCAAGCCGAGGCACAAAACCTCAACTTGGGGACTGTCCCAAAGCTTGCATTCGCCTTCTATTTGGACGTCTGCTTGTTGCCTTCGTTTCCGCTGGCCCCGCCGCTGCCTCCACGTCTACGACGCCGACGACGGCGCTTCTGCGCGCCCTCTTCCGCTTGCGGGGCCTTTTGCTGTGGGGCCTTCTGCTGCGGGGCCTTCTGCTGCGGGGCCTTTTGTCCCCCGCGATCTCCCGGCCGACGCTTTGCCTTGGGCTTGGCGTCTTGGCTCTTGGCTGTTTGGTTGGCGGGCGTAGCGGCGGCCTGCTTGGCGCCAGCGCTGCGATGGCGCCTACGCCTCCTTCCCTCCTTGGGCTTGTCGGCATCCTGCGCAGGCGTGCTCTGCGCCACCGTGCTCGGCGTGGCTGCGCTCTGCGTAGTCGCAGCCGGCTCAGCCGTCCCTGCGCCAGACCGCTTGCGTCTCCTGCGGCGAACGCGCTTTTCGGCAGGAGCTGCGTTCGTGGCGGCTGGCTCCCGCTCCTGCTTCTGCTTCGCGCTTGCTGCTTCGGTCCGTGTAGCCTTCCTGCGGTTACGGCGCTTGCGCGGTTTTGTCTCCACAAAAATGTCCGCGGAGTCGAATTCGTCCTCAACCACCACGCCGTTCTTGCGATCGAGCTCCGCGAGCGCCATCTGAACGTCAGGCGAGCTCAGCTTTTCCAGCGAGGCGCGAACCACGGTGTCGGGCCTGCAGGGACAATGCAGCTCCTCCGACTTCTTAATCGCCGCCTCCGATGTGACCATCTCGGCCAAGGGAATCCTTACGACCTTGCCGTTTTCTATGCGCAGCGCAAGCTGCTCCTTCGGCGTATCGTACTCAACGACCTTTGCCTTGCCCAAGGGCGTGTCAATGACGGCGTTGCGCTTGGGCGCGCGGCCCTTAAAGTCGCGATACGCCTCGAACTCGTAGCGCAGGCAGCACATAAGACGCCCGCACGCTCCGCTTATCTTGTTGGAGGTGAGGGGTAGGTCCTGTTCCTTTGCCATACGAATGGACACCGGCTCGAAGGACAGGCCAAAGCGCGCGCAGCACAACTCCTGACCGCAATGGCCAAAGCCGCCCACCATGGCAGATTCCTCGCGCACGCCAATCTGGCGCATATCTATGCGCTGGTGCAGCTCATGCGACACGTCGCGAACGAGTTGCCTAAAGTCGACGCGTTCCTCGGCGGCGAAGTAGCACACGACCTTCTCGCCGCCAAACAGGTATTCCACGCCTACCGGCTTCATGTCGAGGCCGCTCTTCTTCACAAGGTCACGGAACGTGGGGAACGCCTCGTCGCCCATTACTGCGAGCTCGTTCGCGCGGTCTAGGTCCGCGTCGGTAGCAATGCGCAGCACCGGTTTGAGAGTCGAATTGCCAATGACCTCGCGCAGCTCGGCGGCACTCACCTCACGCGCGGGGCCCGTTGCCAGGCCGATCTCCGTTCCACGCTCGGTTGAGCAGATAACGTGGTCGCCCTCCTGGGCGTCCGTGCCTGCCTGATCGAACCACAGGTCGCGCACGGCATAGGCAAACTTAACAGGTATGACAGACGTCATACAAGAGCCTCCTTTATGGCAAGCAGCATGACCTCCATGGCCAGCTGGGGTGTTACGTTGCGGGCGATGTCTGATGCCGCAATTCTGCAGGCATCGAGCGCCTGAAGAGCCGCGGCCGTGGAGCACGACTGTGCGATGCGATCCACCACGTCCTCAACGTCCTCATTTACAACGGGTTCCACCGCTCCCTCGCAGCGCGCGAGCACATCGCGAAGCAAGGACTCTGCGGCCGCAATAGCCTCCATCATACCCGAACGCTCGCGCGCCGTAAGCTCTCGCTTCTGCGCCTCCTCAATTTGTCGAAGAGCCTTCTTTGACAAATACTCCGCATCGCGATCGCTCACCGGGCTCGGAGCAGCGCTTTTGCCCCCGGCCCTGGCGAAGGGCTTGCGCACATTCTCGCAGATGAGCTGCGCTGCGCATAACACGTCCCACGCATCGTCGTTCGCCAGCTCGCCCAGCGTACGCACCACGTCTCGCCGTACGGCACGACGATCGGGAGACGAAAGGAACGCAATGGCACGCTCCGGAGATCCCGCGACCGAAAGCGCTATGCGCGCTTCGCCCTTGTCCGCCCCGGTCCCGCGCTCCACCAGCTCCAAGGCCACGTCGTTGGGAATGACCCTAAAGGGCACCTGTTGGCATCTAGAGACAAGCGTCGGCAACACGGCATCGGCGGAACGCGCGATAAGAATGAACATGACTCCCTGAGGAGGCTCTTCAATCGTTTTGAGAAGTGCGTTTGCGGCAGTGCCGCGCAGCCGGTCCGCCCCATCCAGGATGTATACCTTGGACGACGCGCGCACGGGAGAGAGCGCGGCGTCCTCCACTATGGAGCGCACCTGCCCCACCAAGTAGCCCGCCACACCCTCGGGGGCATAGTGGCGCACGTCGGGATGGGTGTGATGGGCCACACGAATGCACTCGTCGCACGAGGCGTCGCCGTCGTTTGGGCACACGACGCACTGCGCCAGCGCATCGGCCGCCTCCAACATGCCCGACCCCGGCGCGCCGAGGAAAAGATAGGCATGCGAAAGCCGCCCCTCTCTATAGGCAGCAGACAAAAAATCGCGTACGCGCGGCTGATACGCAAGGCACGTAAGCGCTTGCGGAACTTGGTAGACGTTTGGCACAGACACTCTCTTCGTACGGCACTCGTTCAACTACGGAAGACACGGGAAGGAGGGAAGGACTTTATCCTCACCCTATAGCACATCGCTCAGAGCGCTCATCATGCGCGTGCGCACGACCTCTATAGATCCCACCGCGTCGATCACACGCACGCGATCGGGCTCTTTTTGCGCGAGCTGTTGGTATCCTTCGCGTACACGCCGCTGGAACGCCATTCCCTCCCCCTCGAGCCGATCGGTCCCCTCGCTCGTGGCTCTGCAAAGCGCCTCTTCCGGACTCAGATCGAACACAAGGGTAACGTCTGGCGTCACGCCACAGTCGCCAATGCCATTGGCAGCCTGCACGAGCTCTGACGACAGTCCGCGTGCACCTGCCTGATAGGCAAAGGTTGAATCGGTATAGCGATCGCACACAACAACCGCTCCGCGTTCGAGCGCCGGCTGAATGGCCTCTCGCACCATCTGCGCGCGGGCAGCCTCGTAGAGCAAGAGCTCGCACTCGTCGCACATGTCTTTGTTTGCGGGATCGAGCAGCATCAAGCGAATCTTCTCGGAAAGACGGGTGCTCCCGGGGTCGCGCAGACGGACGACCTCGCGACTCTTCGCCTTGAGCGCATCCACCAGCAAGTCCGCCTGAGTGGACTTGCCGCAGCCATCTACACCCTCGAGCGTTATGAACAGGCCTTTGCTCGCCATCGCACAACCTCCTCAGCAATGTGTACGCACACAGTATAGCAAGCCTCGCGAATTCGCGAAGTGGTAGCCGAGGGGGAGACGGAAGTCTCCGGCGCAGTTCGCGAAGCGCTGTCTGAGCACGGAGACTTCCGTCTCCCCCTCGGCAAGCGCAGCGCCGTTCGAGCACGCGGAGCCTCTCCCACCCCGACCCGTCAGCTCGAGGCGGTGCAGCGCCGTTCGAGCATGGCGCTTTCCACGTCCCCGGAAGGATTTGGCGCCTCCCTCGGGACGGGCACCCCCGCAGACGCTACGACTTTTTCGTACGCCTTCCACCGCGACGGCGCGTCGTTGTTGTCTTCTTCTCCTTGCTGGGACAATCCATGTTCACGCATATGCGCCAAGGACCACGCTGGGTGGTTACCTCGACCATGGGCGCACCGCATTCGGGGCACGTCTCGCCCAGCGCGTGCAACTTGCCACGCGCAGGCAGCGGATAGCTCGTGCCGCACTCCTCAAAGTTCTGGCAGCGAATGAACCGCTTACCAGTCCGCTCGCTCTTATGGGCAATAAGGTCTCCGTGGCGACCCGCCTCTGCACATGCGGCGCACTCTCCCACCTTGAGGTCGGGCTCAAAGTTGGTGGGACACTGCGGGTTAACGCACTGCTCGTACGCACGTTGACGGAAAGGCTGCACCTTAATGCGCGGTGCGCCACACTCCGGGCAAACGCCTTCCAGGGGAGAGATTCGCCCCGTTGGCACGGGGTATGTAACGTCGCAATCGGGCCATCCCATGCAGCCAATAAAGGAGCCACGCGTCTTGGCCGACGACTTCATTACCAGGTCCTTGCCGCACTTGGGACAAACGCCTACCTTCGCATCGGCTGTCACGGCGTCCGCAATCTCGTTCCCCAGCTCGTCCACATGGTCGATGAGCTTTCCGATCCACTCCGCAAGGGCCGCACGAGACTGATCCACCACGTGGTCCTGCGTATCGGCACCCTCGCTCACGCGCGTCATGCTTTGCTCGAGCTCGGCCGTCATCTCGGGCGTGGTAATGGGTGGCGCAAACTCGTGCAACGCCTTGATAACCGCCATGCCAAGCTGGCTCGGCTCCACGGGGTCGTTCTTGAGGTACTTCACGTCATACAGACGCTGGATGATACTCGCCCGCGTTGACTTGGTGCCTAGGCCGCGCTTCTCCATCTCCTGAATCAGGCGTCCCTGGCTGTAGCGGGCGGGCGGCTCCGTTTGCTTGGCGTCAAGGCGCATGGACTTCACGTCGCACACATAGCCCTTCTCGAGGGCGGGAAGCTGGTCGTCCTTCTTCAAGCCGTAGGGGTAGATCTTGCGGAACCCAGGCTTTACCAGCACCGTTCCCGAGGTCACAAAGGGTTCGCCACCAATCGAGAAGCTCACCTTGGTGCTCTCGCTCACCGAGGCGTCCATGAGCGTCGCCAAGAAGCGCCGGGCGACGAGATTGTAGAGCTTCCATTCCGCAGGTTGCATGTCCTCTGGGTTGGCAGCGGCCGTGGGGTAGATGGGAGGGTGGTCGGTGGTCTCCTCCTTGCCTCGGGTTGGCGTGAGCTTGGGCTGCTTGAGCAGCTCCTGGCACACGGGCGCATACGCTTGCACCGCGCTCACGGTCTTTACGCACTCGCGCAGATCCAGCGAGCTGGGATACACGGTGTTGTCTACGCGCGGATAGGAAATGAGGCCGCGCATGTACAGCGATTCCGCCAAGCGCATGGTACGCGAGGGCGAAAGCCCCTCGGAAGCCGCTGCGGCCTGCAACGACGTGGTGTTAAACGGTGCGGGAGGACGCTGTGTGCGCGACTTTTTGGTTACGTTGGTTACCTCGGCCGTCTTCTCGCCCTTTACATGCGAGAACGCAAGCTCGGCTTCCTCCTTCTTCTTGAAGCGCGCCGTTGCGTGCGTGGTCTTGAAGGGGTCGGAGGCGTTGTAGGTGAGCTCGCCCGATATGACCCAATAGTCCTCGGGCACGAAGGCATTGCGCTCCTCTTCCTTCTCCACCACCAACGCAAGCGTAGGCGTCTGCACGCGGCCGGCCGAGCGCACGTTGCCAAAGCCGCCACGGCGTGCCAAGGTGAGGTAGCGCGTAAGCACGGCGCCCCAAACGAGGTCGATGTACTGGCGGCTCTCGCCGGCGTCGGCCAGGTCTTGGTCGAGTTCGACCAAGTTGGAGAAGGCGTGATCGATCTCGCCCTTGGTAAACGCGGAATAGCGCGCGCGGGTTACGGGCACGTTTGGCGCCACCATGCGAATCTGCCGCAGCGCGTCGGAACCAATGAGCTCTCCCTCGCGGTCGAAGTCGGTGCCGATAATCACCGAGTCGGCCTTCTTTGCGAGGTTCTTGAGCGCACGAATGATCTCCTTCTCGGCGGGGAGCTTCTCGATGGGAGCCCACACCAAGTAGGGAAGGCTGGGCACCTTCCAGCCTTTTATGTCCACGCCATCGGCGAGATAGGGCTTTCGCTTGGTGTCGTAGGGAGGACGGGCCAGGCTGTCCGGCACGTGCGCCGGCAAGACCTCTCCATCCGTAGTGACGCCATACCATCCCTGCTTCTTGTCGTACTTAAGCTGGGTGGGAAAGTCGGGTGCGAGTATGTGGCCCCTCAGGCCGATGGTCACCCATTCGTCGCCCTCGTGCTTAAAGCGGTACACCGGCGTGTTGTACACCTTGTCGGCCTTAGGCTTGCCCACGTCGCACAACAGGCGCGCGATTTGGGTGGCGGCATCGTTCTTCTCGGTAACGACGAGTCTCAAGAGTGTCTCCTCGGTTTGTTATGGTTAGGCAGCAGCGGTAGATCGTAGATGGTCGTTAATCGTCTTTGAGTGCGTGTTCGGCGTATTCCTCGCGTGTCCAGTTGAGTGCCTCCTTGCCGTTGCGAAGAATAATCACGCGTCGGGCAACGGCAAGCGAGACCTCATAGAGGGCCAGCATAACGGCGTACATGAGCACCATGGTTATGGGAGACGCGTCGGGCGTCACCACGCCACAGAGTATGAGCAGGCCCACATACACGTAGCGCCATTGGCCGCGGAAGGTGCGGTAGGGCACCACGTGCAAGATCGAAAGGTAGAAGATAATGAGCGGCAGCTGAAACGCGATGCCGAATCCCACCTCAAGCAGCATCATGATGGAGAGGTAATCCTCCGCATTAACAGTGGCGGTGGCAAACTGCGTTATCTGCTCCACGAGCCAGCCAAAGGCCGCCTTTTGGATAACCAGATAGCAGAAGATCATGCCCAAAAAGAAGAGGCCGACCATGGCCGCGATGGTGGGGAGAACCCATTTGCGCTCTTTCTCGGTAAGGGCTGGCAGGAAGAAGCCCAGCACCTCCCACAGAATGATGGGCGTGCACACAATGGCGCCAAAGAAGAGCGCGACCTTAAAGCGTATGGTAAAGCCGCCCAGAGCCGAAATTACCGTAAGCTCGGAGCCTTCGGGCAGGACGCCACGGATGGGGTCGAGCATGATGGAGATGAGCGTAGGCGTGGCAAAGTACACCACGATCGCTGCGGCTATGAGCGAGACGACCACAATCGTAAGCCTGCGCCGAAACTCGGACAGGTGGTCGAACAAGGGCATGCGTGCTGGTCCTATAGGCATATGGCATGGGGGATGCGCAGCTAGCGCCTAGGCCTCCCCGACCCCCTCTCCCGAGTCGTCATTCGTCGATTCCGCGGACGCTCCCTCGGCGGCTTCCTTGGCCTGCATGCGGGAGCTCCTTTGTGCGCCGAGCGAATAGAGGTCGGCAGCGCTCGTACGCTTTGCCTCCGGCTCGCTTGCCACCTCTTGGCCCGACGCGGCGTCGGCCTTTGTCTGAGCCTCTGCCTTGGCGTCGACTGCGTCGGCCTTTGCTGGTGGTCCCGCGGGCTCGGGCGCCTGTGGTCCCGCGGGCTCGGGCTCGGGCTCGTTCGTACCGGCGGCCTCCTGTGCCGCGGCAGCCTCCTCGGCTGCCTTGCGCTCGGCCATCAGACGTGCCTTGCGCTCGGCAAAGGTCTCGCGCTTGGGCGCCTCCCGTTCCACGGATGCGTCCTCGCCTACGCCCTGGCTCTCAACGCCCTCTTGGGCCTGAGCCTCGGCCTCCTGCGCCTCGCGCTTCCGCTGCTTGGGTGACTTTTCCAGCTCTTCCGACGCAGGGTCCATTATGTTGGTCTGCACCACTTCGGTAAAGCCTTCGGAGGCGTTGCGGAACTGGCGCAAAACACGCCCCAGCGTCCGTCCCATCCCCGGCAACTTGTCGGGTCCAAAGAGCAAGAACGCAAACACCACGATAATTACGAGCTCGGTCTCCCCTATGCCAAACACGTATGCCTACCTTCCTGCGCCATAACGCGAATGGCAGCCGACTAGTCGCGGATGCCCAGCTCCTCGTTTACGCCAAGCATGCCAAGCACGCGGGCGACGTTGCGCTGCGGATGCGCAACCACAAACGTCGTTCCGGCTTCCGCCGCCCTGTGCGCCGTCCCTACCAGCACTCCTATGCCCGTGCTGTCGATGTAGGGCGTCTTTGACAGGTCAACCTCCAGCGAGGCGACGCCCTGCTTCAAGGCGGCGTCCAGAGCTTCTCGCAATTGTGAGGCGCACGAGACGTCTACCTCGCCCGCAACGCACACGGTCGTTACGCCGTCCCACTCATGGGTGGATACCGTCAGTGACATGCTTTGCTCCTCACTCGACAATCGCTACTGAATGGTCTGAATCGTGCCAGTGTTGCCTTGGCCTGACGTATCGTTGTTATTTGCGATCACGCCGGGAAGGCCTTCTGAAGGCTCAGACTTGGTGCCCAAGAGATTCTCGTTGGTAAGATCCTGGAACGACGACTGCGACGAATTGACCGATGCGATGCCCTGCTTGGCATACTCAGCCATGCCATACTCGTTGTCCGGGTCGACCTCGGCGACCTTGTTATACGCCTCCACGGCCTTTTGGCTCTCTCCCTGCTGTGCGTACATCATGCCCAAGTACACCAGCACCAAGGGCGAATCGGGCTTCTGGGCACTAAGCTTTTCCATATCCGCGAGCGCCTTGGCGTTATCGCCCTCATAGGACTCGCACATTATGCGTTGGATCCGTGCGGCGTCAGATTCGTGCAGCTCCAAATAGCGATCGAAGAATCCCTCGGCCTTGGTGATGAGCGCCTTGGAATAGGCCTTCTCCTCATCGGTGGTGCTGCTATACGTTGCGCTGCTGCCCCAATTCATATAAGTCTGGCCAAGGTTGAGAAGCGCAGCCAGATCGTTGGGGTCCGCCTCAAGGCGCTTGTTGAACTTCTCAACCTCGTCCTTGTTTTGGTCTGCGAGGTTCTTAAGCGTTTCGTTATTGGGCACGTTGGCCGTGGGATCATCCTTGTTCTCCTGGGCGTTTGCGTCGGCGGCTTTGTTCTCGCCCTCTTTGTTGCTCGCCTCGCTGCTAGAGCTCTGGTCGTTGGAGCTCTGCTCGGACTCTTGCTCGCTCGACGAGGAGGAGGCGCTGGCCGCACTTCCCGCGAAGATCTGCGTAAGCGACGGCAGCGTCATGGAGAGTGCCATTATTACAGCGAAGACGCCAACCACGATCTTCATACCGAGCGACATCTTACGCGGACCGCCCAATTCCTTCTGCGGCTTTTTTGCCATGTTTGCCCTACCTCCCTCGTGTGAGCAACGTCACACTAATATAGATGCAATCTTTAGAAATATGCGCGTTGCGCGCCCACAGTCAAGCGTCGGACAAGCACGTCTGTCGATTCTACATAAAAATCAAGGCAACTCAAAATCAGTCGCGCACAATCCACGATAAAGCGTGCAGAAGGATATACCCCGAGCACGAGCACGAGCCCGTCCCGCACGCGGCTCCACGCTCGCTTCGCTCGTTCACTTCGTGAGTCGCCAGATGCGGGACGGGCACGGCTTGGGGTATATCCTTCTAAAGCATGCTTTGGCTATCGCTCGGCACGTGCCAAACGTGCCGACACAAGCTTTGCCGCAACCACGAACACGTCGAGGGCAGACCCAAGGTCATCCAGCGACGGGAACGTGGGCGCAATGCGAATGTTTGTGTCTAGCGGGTCGTTTCCATAGGGCCACGTGGCGCCCGCACCCGTGAGCGTTACGCCCAGCGACGACATAAGCGACACGATTGCCTTCGCAGACCCCTTGGGACCGTCGAACGACACAAAGTACCCTCCTCGAGGATTGGTCCACGTTGCAATTCCCAGATCGCCCAGGCCTTCTTCGAGCTTGCTCTGCACCAGGGCAAAGCGCGGGCGCAGAATGGCTGCATGCTTTGCCATGTGGGCGCGCACGCCCTGCGCGTCGTGCAAAAAACGCACGTGTGCGAGCTGCGAGATCTTCTCGGGGCTCACCCTCTCGAGGGCAAATGCAGCGCGTATGGCAGCCATGTCGTCTGGGCTTGCCGTAACGAACGCCATGCCCGAGCTTGGGAAGGTGATCTTTGCCGTAGACGAGAACTCATACACGAGGTTGGTCGCGCCCGCTTCCTCAAGGGCATCGAAGATGTTGAGAAGCTCGTCGCCCTCCTCCGCGAGGTCGTGCACGACATATGCGTTATCCCAGAAGATGCGGAAATCCGGAGCGGCGGGCTTGAGCGCGGCAAATCGGCGCACGACCTCGTCCGAATAGGTGATGCCGGTAGGATTGGCGTACTTGGGAACGCACCATATGCCCTTCACCGACGCGTCGCCCTGCACGAGGCGCTCCACCTCGTCCATGTCTGGTCCGTCCTCGCGCATGGGGATGGGCACGTTCGTGATGCCAAAGCGTTGCGTTACGGCAAAGTGTCGATCGTAGCCAGGGCTTGGGCACAGGAACTTTACCTCTTCCTGCCTGCACCACGGCTCGCAGCCTGCGATGCCCTGCGTATAGGCATTGGCCACCAAGTCGTGCATGAGGTTGAGGCTCGAGGATCCGTTTACGATTACGTTGGCAGGGTCGACGCCCAAAAGCTCCGCCGCGAGTCGGCGCGCCGAGGGAAGGCCATCGGGCACGCCGTAATTGTCGGCGGGTGCACCCTCGTCCACCAGGCACATGTCGCTCGAAACGAGATCCAGCATGGGACGAGAGAGGTCCGTTTGCTCCACGCTGGGCTTTCCACGCGCCATATCGAGCGAGAGGTTCTTTGCACGAATCGCCTCTGCCTCGCTCTCGAGCTGAGCTATGCAGGCATCGAGCTCAGCGGTGCTCATGGATTGATATGCATTTGCCATAGGGTCCTCCTTTGCGATGAAACTATATGAGTATATCGCACACGTGCTACCATAGGCGCAACCTATTGAGCGACGATTTCGACCTTGGAGGCCTGCATGATCTCTCCTTCCACGCCCTCAGACGAGTACGGCGAGCTGCAGCGCCTGGTAGACGACGTCTATCGCGTTAACCCATCGCATGCGGTACCCCGCATGGACGTGCTCGTGCGTGCCGAAATCAACGATCTTTCCGATGACCTTATGGAGGTCGTGAACCTGTTGCCGGCGGGGTCGTACAAGCGCGCGAGGCTTTGCGATCAGCTCAACTCCATTATCACAGCCCACGGCTGGGCTTATCTTTACGGAACCGTGGAGTAACCCTAACTTGGGGACAGTCCCTAAGTTAGGGTTCTCCCCAAGTTAGGCCGCCTCTTTCCTGCGCCGTGAGGACAAGACCGCCTCGGCAACGCGCACGTACACGATGCCAAGGACCGCCGAGGTAACCGAGCCCGCCAAAATGGCGCACTTCGCCGCCATGACCAGCATGGGGTCGGGAAAAGCCAGGCCCGCTATGAGGATGGACATGGTAAAGCCCAGTCCGCCCATAATGCCCACGGCCGTGACCTGCACCCAGTCCACGTTTCGCGGCAGCTTGGCAAAGCCAACGCGCACCAACACGAACGTCACGAGGATTATGCCCACGGGCTTTCCCACCACGGCACCCACAAAGGCGCCTATGGTAACGGAGTTGCTCACAATCGCGCCCATGTCGACGCCTACAAACCGAACCTGGGCATTTACGAACGCGAACAGCGGCAGAATCACGAAGTTCACGAGCACCGATATGTTTCTTTCGGCCCGATGCAGCGGCGGCGTCACGTGGTGCATAACGCGCTCAACGATGTTGGCGTCGTCGGTAAAGTCGTGCTGGCCAAGCACGTGTGCCTCGTCGTCGTAGGTGTCATCCAGCTCCACCGCCCAAACGTCCAGCCAGTCATGGAGCGCCGAAAGGCGTATGTCGGTTTTTGCCGGCAAGAAGAACGCGAGGATAACACCGGCAAGCGTTGCGTGTATGCCCGAATTGAACATGCACACCCACAGGGCGATGCCCGCCACGGCATAGGGCTTAAGGGAATACACGCGCGCACCGTTGAGGAGCGCCAAGACAAGTACTACGCCCAGCGAAGCCGCACACCACGCAATGTTGGGCGTCTGACCATAGAAGAGCGCCAACACTACAATGGCAAGAATGTCGTCTGCGATGGCGAGCGTTTGGAAGAACACCTTCGTTTCGGGCGCAATGCGATTGCCCAAGAGCGACATGACCCCCAGCGCAAAGGCGATGTCGGTCGCAATGGGTATGGCCCAACCGCTTGACGTCTCGCCTCTGTTGAATGCCAAGAAGATAAGGGCGGGCACCGCGACGCCTCCCACCGCGGCAAGCATGGGCAGGGCCGCCTGCCGTGGCCTGCGTAGCTGGCCCACGGTCATCTCGTACTTGAGCTCGATTCCCACCAAAAGGAAAAAGACTGCCATAAGCATGTCGTTTACGAACTCCACAAAGGGTATCTCGGCAACAATTGGCCCCAGTATGAAGCCGACCTTTGCCTCGAGCACGTTCTCCACAATCTCGTAGGCAGGAGAGTTCGCCACTATCACGGCAAGGATGGCAGCAAAAACCATGCAGGCGGCCGCGATGGTTCCGTTTGAGGTAATGCCCTCGAAGGCGGATCGCTGCTCCAGTCTGCGAATAACCGCCGGCTCGTCAAAGATAAAGCGGCGCCTACTTTCTACATCATCTAGCTGGGAGATTTCGGGAATGTCTTCTTCGGAAACTGGTTTGTTTGTCATACGACACCTCCCCTCCTTTGCCTACATGGTACCGCAAGTGCTATAGTCCTTCTGCGTGTAGGCATATTATGCATTTCCATTGCAAGGAAGAGATATGAACGAGCAAAGAATTGCAATTCTCACCGATTCGGGCACGAACACGCCTGAGGACTTTGTGCGGGAGCATGACGTGCGCGTAGTGCCGCTGCTTATTAACTACAAGGACGGATCGACGTACAAAAGCGGTGTGGACATTACTACCGAAGAGGTAATCGAGCGCTTTGATCAGGAAATCCCCACGACTTCGCTTCCCACTCCCGAGCAGATTATGGAGACCATAAACCAGGCCAAGAGCGACGGCTACGAGCGTGGCGTGTTTGTCACCATATCCGGGACACTCTCGGCCACCAACCAAACGGTGCATTTGGTCTCGCGGCTTGTGGATGATTTCCCCATGGTTATTATCGACACCAAGAGCATCGGCGTCGTGGCGGGAATGGTGGTAATGCGGGCTGCGCAAATGGTTGAGGAAGGCGTTCCGTTTGGAGAGCTGGAAGCGCGCCTAAACGACCTTTCCGAGAAGAGCGACGTGTTCTTTACCACCAAGACGCTGGACTACCTATATAAGGGCGGCCGCATTGGAACCGTTACCTATCGGTTGGGCAGCGTGCTCAACATCAAGCCCGTCATCATGTGCGACAAGGATGGCCGATACGTCGTTGCCCGCAAGGCGCGGGGATGGGACCGCGCCATCGCCTCGGAGGTACGTTTGGTGCGCGAGTGCGCCCAGAAGTTCTCCAAGGTGCGCATCGGAATCTGCTGCACCAAGAACAACGAGCTGTTTGCCCAGCTTGAGGAACGGCTGCGTGCCGAAATCAACAACGTGGTCGAGTTCATATATTCAGGGCTCTCGGCCGACCTGATCGTGCACACGGGCCCAGATATGGTGGGCATCGGCATTCAACCTGCATAAAGTCTGTAGCCCCTCTCGCGAAGTCTGTAGCCCGTCGCGCAAAGTCTGTAGCTCTCGTTGCAAAGTCTGTAGCCCGTCGCGCAAAGTCTGTAGCTCTCGTTGCAAAGTCTGTAGCTTTTCTAATACAGTTTGAAACTGACAGGCCCATGAGCTGCGGTTTTGCGAATACCGTCGCCTCTTATCTACAGACTTTATCGTCCTAGCTACAGACTTTGTGATAAGGGCTACAGACTTTGTGATAAGGGCTACAGACTTTGCGGTGCGGATTACAGACTTTGCGGCGCGGGCTACAGACTAACGCCGCTGGGCGAAGGAGCGCCAGTTGGTCTGGCGGATGCCGCGGTATGTGGTTGGCGGAGCTCCCTGGCCTTTGGGCACAAGCAGAATCTGCATCCCCTCAAGCCGATAGCCATATCCGGCGGTTCCAGAGCGACCGCCGTTGCGCGTCCAGCCCAACCAGCCAAAGTTTTGCGCATGCGCTCGATACCACACGTCATAGCGTTCGGCCATCTTTCCCGTAAGCTGGATTTCTATGGCCTCCAAACGCAAGCCGCGACCCGAAGTCCCACTCATCGAGCCGTTATAGCGCCAGCCCTGCCAGCCTATGTTCTGCACGTGGGTGCGATAGCGAATGCCACCACTCACCGGCAGGCTGCTGAGCTTGAGGTTGATGCCTTCCAATCGCAGGCCCCGTCCGCTGGTACCGCACATCACACCATCGCTGCGCCAGCCTTGCCAGCCGATGTTTTGCACATGGGTGCGATAGGTGACGCTCGGCGCCACAATGCGAAACGTCGTCGATGCAGAACCGGTGTAGTTGCCGATCCCGTTGGCAACCACCTTGGCCGTACCCGCTCTCACGTTGTTGATATACGAAAGCCTATAGTCAACATTGAGCCTCAGCACTTTGTTGTTGAGCCTCACCGTCGGAAGCGGAGTCACCGCATTGCCCGTATACGCCTGGTTTGCTATGCCCGTAACCGACGCTCCCGCAATGCTTGCCGCCCCTATCCAAAACGTAACGCTTTTTGTGCCCGTGCAGTTGCCCTTTCCCCTTATGGTTATGGTCGAGAGGCCCACCTTGACGTTGTTGGCGTACGTAAGGTCGTAGTCAACGCCGCGCCGCAAGGCCGTTGCTCCGAGCTTCACCGTTGGCACAGGCGTAATTGCCGACCCCCTATACGTCTGCCTCGGAATTGCGGCCACCGACGCGCTCGCCACCGATGCCTTGGCTATGCTCCACCTTATGGTGCGCTTGTCTCTTTTGCCATCGGGCCATAGGTATCCGCCTTTTGGCGTAACGTAGGCCGTGTAGGTGCCCGCGTTGGTGGCCGTGGCAGTTCCGCTCACCGCATAGCCGTTCCCGTTGGCCACGCCTCGCTGAACGGATCCGTTGTACGTGCGGTTTGTTGCCGCTGGCACCCCAACCGCATCGCACACGTGCAGCGTGCCCGGCGAGAACGACTGAAACTCGTAGTTGCTGGTTGGGTCGTAGTTGTTGCCGCCTTCCGTATAGGGATCGGGAACAAGCGTGTAGTCCCCTCTGGTACCCAGTATCTTGCGTGCGATCTCGTCGGTAATTCGTGTTCCGCGAAATCCGTAGTCCATGTTGCTCCATCGCAGGGCGGGCAGCTTGAACCCGGAGGTCGCGCTGTTAAGAATGGCGGACTCCTCGCTTGCCACAAACCCTTCCACCTTGATGTTTTGAGGAATGGAGCTTCCCTTAAGGACCCAACTCTCGTTGTAGGTAAGTTTCAAGGGCCTCTTCTTTATTACCCAGCAAACGGACTTGGGCTCCTGCGTTCCGTCGGTCCAAAAATCCGTTGGATGCTTGAGCGTGATGGTGGTCTCGTACTGCTCGTAGCGTTCCGAACCCGTAACCGGCTCGCCGTTGATGATTTTGATGTTGCTCGCTGCCACTTTGCGCACGTCTCCCGACAGCTCGTACCAATCGCCCTCTCTTACGGCCTGGTGCTTGGTACCATCGTAAACAAAGGCGGTCGTCGACGCAGGAACTTTGCGCAGTATCGCGCTGTCTTCCCATAGTATGAGTTTTCCTGCCACGCACTCCATGTCGTAGTTGGTGAGCTCGACCTCTGTTGGGACAAGCACCCATGAGTGCCCCGATTCGCCACAGTATGTATCATAGTCTTCGGGCTTTTGAACGGAAGGGCTTCCCATCTCGCCCACAAACACATCGCCTTCGGTTTCCCCGTTGACAAACCCCGAGTACCGAATGGTGTTTTGTATGCTTTCCCAGGGCGTGTTCGGAGCGACCACCTGAGTTATGTAGGTCGCCTTAAGGGGTGCCTTGGAGATGGACCAGTGGAGCTCTATGTTCGCACTGGCCTCATCGCCTTCGAGCCCGGTCCACGTATAGCCATCGTCGAGAATTGCCGTAATAACGTATTCCCCCGCATCCGTTGCCTTCGAGCTGCCCTCCAGAGCCACGTCACCCAACTTGAGCGAGTAGCCTACGCCGTCGGGCACCCCCACATGCTCCTTCCCGTTGTACTCGAAGCTCGTGGCGCTTGGCGGAGCGACCTTCTTCTTTGTCGCCCCCGCCCCAAAGGTCTCTTGTGCCCTTGTGACAGCATCGTATGCGTTGACCTGGTTTATCTGCGTATCCAGCTCACTGCCATAGAGATGCTCGTAGACATTGGCACCGTTGGTCTTGGTTACCGGCTGGGAGGTATCGAGCAATATGGCACGGACTTGATCCACCGACATGGCGGGGTTGACCGACCACACCAACGCCGCCACTCCCGAAACGAGCGGTGCCGCCATAGACGTGCCAACCCGGGTGTCATAGTCTTTGTCTGACCCGTTGTACGCCGAGCAGGCGATTCCCACGGCGGATATGTCTTTGTGCTCGTTGTAGGAGGTATAGGGAGCAAACGACTCATCCTCCTCGAGCGCCATCACCGAAAACGCGTTGTCGTAATCGGAAGGGTATACCGCCGATGTGGAAGAGTCATTGCCAGCCGAGCACACCACAAGGATTCCCGCATCGGTGGCCTCGTCTATGGCGTCTTTCATGGCTTGGTCGTATGTGTCACCACCCAAGCTCATGTTAATTACCCGCAGGTTGGGAACGCTGCCTTGCCTGAGCTGCCTCGCATAGCTCACCGCCAGAACCATGTCCGAAGTGTATGCTCGTCCATTGCTGTTCGCAACCTTAATCGGTATTACCTTGGCGTCATATGACGCGCCATCTACGCCAAGGCCGTTCTCGGCCTTGGCCGCAACGATGCCACACACGTGCGAACCGTGCCCCTCGTCGTCGCCATTGTTTGGGACCGAGGCACTTGTGAGCTTTTGGCCAACGCCTTCCTCTCCGTTCCAATAGTCCCATGCATGGTCTACGTCGACGTTGTCCCTTAGGTCTTCGTGCGTGAGTCTGCAGCCCGTGTCGATAACCGCAACCGAAATGGTGCCGTTCGTCTTTACGTTCGCCTCTTTCCACGCGCTCGGCACATGGGCGGCCACGAGATTCTTTTGCTGGTCGATGCTTAGTGCGGAGCTGGCAAGGACGTTGTCTTGGGTCGAGGAGTCAACGATGTGATAGACGTAGTTCGGCTGTACGTACTCCACGCCTGGTAGCTCCTCAATTCGCGCAACAGCCTCCTCGACGCTGACCCCCTGAGGAACGTCGCACAAGACCGTCGTTTCGCCGTCCTGCTTGTCGAGCGTTGCCTCGACCTCATAGCCGAGCTCCTGGAGGCCATCCTCCATGTCTACGGCGGCGTCTCCTTGCTGGGAGCGCAATATGACCTCTTGTTTGCCGTCCGCACCCTCTTCGAGCGCAGGCTCTTGGTCCACGTCCACCCCATCATTGGCCTTGGGAGCGGAGTTCGAATCGCGCTCCGAAGGTCGAGGTCCGATCTCGCCGCCCTCCCGTTGGCTCAAGGCGTCGGTCGACAACGTGGCCCCATCTTGGAAGACGACGATTATCTGCCCCTTGGCGTGCTCGGCGAATGCAAATCTATTGGGAATGAGCAGCAAGGAGACAGTTGCTGCAAACAAGACAAATAAGCGCTGAATCATTGCAAACATTTTATTGTTCACGATGATCACCGCCTTTATCACTTGTCCTCTATCCAGTATACAACCAAGGGTCAGGGAGGGTCAAAGAGCGACAGGTCCTTTCTTCTGCCCTTCCCGCAGCCAAAGGGGGACGCCCCGATTGGTTATGGGATTGTCTTCTCGCGTATTCGCGTTGCGTGTTAGCATGGAATACGACGGAGCAGAGAAGGGAAGCCACATGGCATGGAACACCAACGTACTCATCGGCCAATCGGGAGGCCCGACGGCGGCCATAAACGCAAGTTTGGCCGGAGCCTTTGACACCGCTCGCGACCTTGGCGCACATGTGCTGGGCATGCGCTACGGCATCGAGGGCTTTTTGGCGGGCCGCATCGTGCACCTCGATCGCACGCTCGGCGATCCCATGGACGTGGAGCTTCTGCGTCGCACCCCTGCCAGCTTTTTGGGCAGCTGTCGCTTCAAGCTCCCCCAGCCCGAGGAGGATCCCGCCTTCTTCAAAAATGCCTTCGAGCGCTTTGAGGAGGCGCGCGTGGGAGCCGTGCTCTACATAGGCGGCAACGATTCCATGGACACCATCGACAAGCTCAGTCGCTGGGGCACCGAACACAACAGCGCCATACGTTTTATTGGCATACCAAAAACCATCGACAACGACCTGGTGGGAACCGACCACACGCCAGGCTACGGAAGCGCCGCAAAGTTCATTGCCACGAGCATGCGCGAGATAACACGCGACTCAAGCGTCTACGACCTCAAGAGCGTTACCTTCGTGGAGATCATGGGCCGCGACGCCGGTTGGCTCACAGGATCCGCATGCCTCGCGGGAACGCTGGGCAATCCTTGTCCCGACCTCGTGCTTCTCCCGGAGGTGACGCTCAATCAGGAAGCGCTTCTCAACCGTCTGTCGCTTTTGCTCGAACGCAAGAACACCGTGGTGGTCGCCGTAAGCGAGGGAGTGCGCCATCGCGACGGAACGCTGCTCTGCGATGCCGCCGCCGAGGCCGCAGACGGCACGCGCCTGGACGCCTTTGGCCACGTCGCCTCCCTTTCGGGCACCGGACGCTACCTTGCGAGCATGACGCGGGCGGCTCTGGGCTGCAAGACGCGCGCCATCGAGCTTTCGACCCTGCAACGCTGCGCTAGCCACGTTGCCAGCGCAACCGACCTTGCCGAAGCCTACGCGCTCGGCGGCTCGGGCGTACTTGCGGCATACGAGGGCAAGACGGCCATGATGAGCGCCATCAAGCGTCTTAACGACAAGCCCTATTTGTACGACACCACGCTCTCCCCCATTGCCGAGGTGGCAAACAAGGAGCGCAAGGTGCCGCGAGAGTTTATCTCCGCCGACGGCATGAACGTAACGGCATTGTTCGAGCGCTACTCCCGACCGCTCATAGACGGCGAGGTCTCGCCCACCTACCAAGGAGGTGTACCGCATCACATCACGCCATTGGAGGGCGACCGCGCCTAGGCGCACGCAAATGAGCGTCCGTGCCCAGGGGCCGTCGTGCACCGAGCCCGCGAAGGAGCGTGGAAAGCGCCATGCTCGGACAGTCCACGCATTGCGTGGAAACTCGCCTGGCTGGCTTTCCAGCGCTCCTCGCGGACTCGGTGCACGACGGCCCCTGGGCACGATCCCATTGCGGGCGCTTCCCGGCCTTGTGCCCGTTGCCACCCCTATCGCGTGGTGCGATGCCGCTGCAGGTTGCGAAGGTATCCTTGGAACTGCGCCGAGCAGTCTCCGTTGGTCGTGTGATAGTCCTTATGCTGCAGGATCGTGCTTTGGAATCCGTAGTACTCGTCAATGTAGGCTATGAGCGCATCTATGGCATCAAGCTGCGCCTCCGGGTAGCCTCGCCCATCGATCACATGGTCTATCTCTATGCCGATGGAGCACTGGTTCATAGCGCTTCCCGCATTGGCCTTGTAGGCAACTACCCCAAACTTTGCGTCAAGACCGCTTTTCGTTGCTCCGCCCGCATGCCAGCATATTTGGTTAAGGTCGGCATACTGCCTTATGGAGCCGTCCTCCTTCACCATGAAGTGCGTACCCGACCCACCACGTCGAATCCACGCGTCAATCCAATAGTCGAACGGCCTATACTCCGTGGTGTCGTGCATTACGATGCATCGCTGATACCCAAAGGGCTTGGTGCCGTGCTGAAGCTGCGGGACGAGCTTTATGCTCAACTTGGGCGGCTTCCTTGCCGACGCGTTAATGACCGCACCCCTATAGCCACTCGAAGGGAGCTTTATTTTCTGCCCCTTGGGCACGATTCGAATCTGTATGGCCTCGCAGCGGTAGCCCATTCCCAAAGAGCCAGCCATCTCGCCGTCTTCGGCCCATGCCATCCAACCTACGTTTTGCACATGCGCGCGGTAGTACACGTCGTATTTCTGGGCAGCCTCGTCGTCAAGCTCGATCTGCAGCGCCTCTATGCGCAAGCCTCTGCCAGTGGTGCCGGCCGTACCGCCCACCGCCTGCCAATCTTGCCAACCAATGTTTTGAACGTGCGTACGGTATGTGAGACCCTTCGAAAGGACGGGGTCAGAGGTGTTGATCCTAAAGGCCTCAAGACGCAGGCCCTTACCCATGCTTCCGGCCGTGGCGCCCCCACCAACTGCCGTTCTCCAACCGATGTTCTGCACATGGGTCGTTATGCGAATGTCGCCGGAGGAAGCGGCTGACGACCCGTCGGACGTCAAAAAGGCGTACGAGACGTTTGACGATTCCAGTCCCTGCGGCGTCGTATTGTGCGCAACAATGCGAATCTGAACGGCCTCGAGCCTCAGGCCTCGACCTTCGCTACCGCTGAGCTCGCCGTTCTTTGCCCATGCCATCCAGCCGACGTTCTGGGCGTGCACGCGGTACCATACGTCATACTGTTCTGCCGCCTCGCCATACAGCCTCAGTTGAAACGCCTCGGTTCGCAGTCCCTTGCCCGACGTTCCGCCCAGAGCGCCGTCTCGCACCCAATCGAGCCAGCCCTTGTTCTGAACGTGCATTCTGTACTCGAGGCCGCCTTGGCCTGACTTGAGTCCCTTAAGCC
Source organism: uncultured Coriobacteriaceae bacterium (assembly GCA_902803315.1). Taxonomy (GTDB): domain Bacteria; phylum Actinomycetota; class Coriobacteriia; order Coriobacteriales; family Atopobiaceae; genus RUG440. Next base: position 14,477 of record CADCPM010000036.1, on the reverse strand, counting down.
AAATGCGGAGAGCCTCAACGCGAAGGCCTCTGCCCGAGGTTCCCGCAACAGCCCCATTGGTAACGCTCTTCTGCCATCCTATGTTCTGAACGTGGGCGACGTACTCGACGTTGGGTACCGTGGCAGCCTCCGCACTCAGCGTCCCCTCTTGGACCGTCTGGAGGACGGCAGGCGTGTCGGCTTCTTCCTGCAACGCCTCTTCCGAGTCTTTTGCGACATCACCGTCAACGTCGGCAGGCACCTCGTCTACGTGCTCGGGATTGCTGTTCGGACCGTCTTCCTCTGCCGGCTTTTCCTCGACCTCCTCTTGGCCCTCACCCTGCGCGACCGCATCGTCTTTGCTCCGCGAGCCATCCACGCCCTGCGCTTGATTCGATTCCTTGCCACTGGGATCAGTCGCCAAAGCAAGCTCTTGCCCTCCGACATCGACTCCCTCTGAAGCCCAGGCAAGACCTGGAGACAAGGCCGTCGTTATTGCCAGCACCCACGCAAGAACAAACGTCGTCACACGCCTCATGCGCTACCTCCCCAATCGAAACAAGAGGGAACCAGCATAGCCTATGACTCGCGAATCGTACAGCCCACGTAGCAACTTCGCTGGGCGCATTGGCGAATCACCTCTACCAGGTCGTCAAACCATGGCTTTGGCTCGCCTTCGCCTCGCTTTACCACGATGCGCGTGGGCGTGCACACCTCGGCCAAGCAATCTTCCAGCGCGTCTAGGTTTGCACCATAGTAATCAGGAAAGTCGAGCTCACGCGCAAGCAGCTCGTGGGCCTCATCCACAGATTCCAGGCTCGACTCTTTTAGAACCACACGTTTGGGCCGCGTCATGATCTGCCTCCTAATAGAGCTGCTCAAAGGTTTTGTAATGGTCGTCGGTGTAGTAGATAAGCCCGTCACTCGAATACACGATGCGCTTGGCCCCGCGCGAGCCGCCCTTGTAGTCGATGTCGCATTCGTACCACGTCCGTCCCTTGGCCTTTGGCAACCTGCCTTCACGATTGCCAAAGCGGTCGCCGCCTATGGACTTGCCAGGGCACGCCTCGTTCAAGTCCAGGCCCTCGGTTTTCCATCCGGCATCCTGAGCCTCGTCCTTGGTTATGTAGTTGCTGGGAAGGTGTCCATACGTATGCAGATAGAGGGCCACGTCCTCCTTGGAGGTGTACGTTCCCTTCTCGTCAACAGCAGATTGCGCGTCCTCTGAGGACTGGGTCTCCTTTTTGGAGCTACTGCTCGAGCTCGCATCCTCAGCCTTCTGGCTGCTTACCTCAGAAGTTGATTCCGCCCCCGACGATTTGCCAGAGCCGGAGCCGCATGCCGGCAATATGAGGGCACAGACAAGGGCCAAGATCGTGCACCCCACCAATAAGAACGCGCGTCTTTTCATGGGCTTTCCTTCCGTTTTGTGAATATGGGGCAGCCCCAGACTTGTAGGACAGCCCCACTGCCTACCAGCTCAGCTTTGATACGTGCATCAGGCGCATGCCGTTAACGATTACGATGAGTGCCACGCCCGTGTCGGCAAACACCGCAGCCCCCATACCGGCGACTCCCGCTATTACCAGCACGAACACCAGCATTTTTACGAAGATGGCGAAGGCAATGTTTTCGCGAACGACATTCATGGTTCGCTTTGCCAGATGGAAGAACGACGGCAGCTGCTTAAGACCGTCAGACATAAGCGCAACGTCGGCAACTTCCAAGGCGGTGTCGGAAGCGGCAGCGCCCATGGTAACGCCCAAGTCCGCCTTGGCAAGCGCGGGCGCATCGTTGATCCCATCGCCCACCATGGCAACGACGCCACCCGACTCCTGAATCTCACCAATGCGATCGAGCTTTTGGCTTGGAAGCAGCTCCGCAGAAACGTTGGTAATGCCCGCCTGCCTTGCAACCGCCGCAGCCGCATGGGCGTTATCGCCCGTAAGCATCTCCAGAGCAAGGCCCTTTCCAGCCGTCTTCAACTTTCCCAAGGCCTCTGGCGCAGACTCATGCAATGTGTCCGCAACGCCTATGACACCCACCGACGCCCCATCGCACATAACTACAAGTGCGGAGGCCCCCGTTTCGCCCAAGCGCTCAACCGCCTGCGCTACCTCGTCTACCACCGATCCCTCTTCGCGCGCAAAGCCCAGCTTTCCAATCGAGCATGTGCGGCCGCCCACGATGCCACGAACGCCGTTTGCCGCTATTTCCTCAACCTGTTCCGCGGCACGAAGCTCTATGCCGAGCTCTTCCGCCATGTCCACCACTGCATGGGCCAAAGGATGCGTGGATGATGCCTCAAGCGTGGCTGCGATTGACAGCACTTCCCCATCGCTCACGCCACCCAAAGCGACGACCTCAGTTACCGCGGGGGCACCCGTGGTAAGCGTACCCGTCTTATCAAATGCGATGTTGGTCACCCGAGTTGCGATGTCAAAGTATGCACCGCCCTTTACTAGCACACCGCTACGAGCCGCGCAGTTAAGCGCCGAGACGAACGAAACCGGCGTAGAGATTACCAGCGCGCATGGGCACGCCACAACCAGCAGCGAGCAGGCCCTATACACCCAGTGATGCCACACGTCCGCGTCAAAGGAGCCGTGCGCGATTGAGATTATGAGTGGAGCAACAATGCCAAGCACGATGGCACCCGCCACCACAAGGGGCGTATATATCGCAGCGAAGCGGTCCACGAAGCTCTCGTAAGGGGCCTTCTCGGCCTGGGCGCCCTGAACCTGGCTCACGATGCGAGAAAGCGTGGTTTCGTCCTCGTCCGCGGTAACCTTTATGTCCACGACGGCATTCGAGTTAAGAGATCCCGCGAACACCTCCGCGCCCATGCCCTTGTCCTGCGGTACCGACTCGCCTGTGACGGGGGCCTCGTTGAACGAGCTCGCCCCCTGAACGATAATGCCATCAAGGGGCACGCGCTCGCCCGGCAGCACGCGAATCGTGTAGCCCTCCCCAACGCCACTCGTCTGCACGTCCGTAGTAGTGCCTTCAGGCGTGACCACGTGCGACACGTTTGGCGCAAGCTCCATAAGCTGGCGTACCGAACCGGAAGTCCTGCGCATGGACCAACCCTCAAGCCATTCGCCCACCTGGTTAAGGAAGATGACGATTGCGGCGTCGCCAAAGACCTCCGGATCGCCCGTAAAGCCAATGATCAGCGCACCTATGACGGCAATGCACATGAGGACGTTCATGTCGGCAGTGCGCCTGCGCAAGGATGCAATTGCCATGGGGGCAATGTAGACAAGACCAGCGAGCGAGGCCACAACGTAAAACGGTATGGCGCGCTGGTCGTTATGAAGCAGATGCTCCGTAACAAGTCCTGCCACCAGCGCAAACGCCGATATGCTCATGAGGATCTTCTCGCGGTTTTCCACAAACCAAGGCCGCTCGGCCTCAAGCTCCACACGCTCCTCATCGGTGAGCTCAAGGTCTTCTCCACATGAGCGCACCGTTTGCAGAACCTGACGCTTGCACTCCGTAACGTTTGTTGTGGGATCGCAGATTACGTCGAGCGTCGCGGTGGCATACACCAACCGCGCATCCTCCACGCACTCTAGGTTGCGCACGGCATTCTGCACGCCGAGCGCGCAGTTTGGGCAATCCACGTCGAGCACGTGGAAGGAGAACGTCGGCTCGCCCTCGAGCTCGCGAGTCGGCACGTTTTCGTGTTCGTGATCGTGCTCACAGCCGCAATCGCAATGTCCGTGGTGGTGATGGTCGTGGTCGTGGCCACAGTGGTCGTGGTCGTGGCCGTGGTCGTGGTCGTGGCCACAGTCACAGTGGTCGTGGCCGTGGCCGTGGTCGTGGTCGTGGCCGTGCTCGCGCAGTTTGTGATCCAGCATCATTCCACTCCCTCCTCTTCGGCCGCATGTTCAAGTCCTATGCCAATAAGCAGGCCAATATGATCGTCGGCCAAGGAGTAAATGGATCTCTGGCCGTCACGTCGAGCCGTAACAAGGCTCCTGTCGCGCAATAGCCTAAGCTGATGCGATATGGCCGATTGCGAAACGTGGCAAACCTCCTGCAGCTCCGTAACGCTCTTCTCTCCCGCCAACAAGGCCGACAGAATCTGAAATCGCGTAAAGTCCGAAAGCGCGTCGAAGATCTGCGTAGCGCCGTATACAACCGCGTCGTTTGCAAGCAACTTTTTTGTCTGTTCTTCCATGTTAGTCCTTTATATATGAATGTCTGCTCATGTATTCATCTATAAGTATACAGAAGAATATAGCATATGCAAGCGCTAGGTGTAGAACGGCAAGGCCTCAATCGAGCCGTAAATTTGTAGACACAGCCTCATAGATCGAAGTAGCCGGGTACACTTTTCGGTCCGCGAACGTCCCCACCGGGCACACAAAAGACCGATTTGTGTGCCCGGTGGGGAAGCCTGCGGGCCAATCTTTGGACCCGGCCCCCGAGCGACATGCCGACGACGCAGAAAAGTGCGCACGGCAGGGAGGCCCGCGGCCTGGTTCTGTCCGCAAAACAACTAAAGGAAGGCCCCGAAAGGACAGACCCCAAGCCACGATTTCGAAAAATCGCAACTTGGGGCCTGTTTAAGTTAGGCTATGCAGAAGGCGGCTCGCCTACCTACTCCTCGTCGTCCGCTTCCTCGGCCTCGGCTTCCATGCGCGAGAAGTGCGCATAGAGGTCGCCATAGGTGTTGAACTTCTCGTTTATTACCTCGTCGTTTACCGAGGAGCTGCCGCCAATGAACTCTTCCTCGTCGTAGTGATGCGTAGCAGGCGCGGCCGTGCCTAGCAGCACGTCGTCGTCGGAATCAGGCGAGAACACCATGTTGAGCAGCTGGGACAAATCTTCGTTGTCCACTTCGTCGTCCTCAGGCTCAAGGATGTAGAGCAGTCCGCGCGACTCGAGTCCGTCGCGAAGCTCCTCGATGGCCTTGGCGCCAATGCCGTCGATGCGGAGCAGGTCGTCCTCGGTCTTGCCAATGAGGTCGCCCACCGTCTCGATGCCCACCTCGCTGAACTTGTTGGTCCAACGCTGTGACACGCCCAGGTCGTCGAACAGGTACAGCTTGGCGTCCTCGCTCGAGAGCGTACGGCCGTTCTTGGAGTATCCGCCAAAGCCGTAATCGTCTCCCACCCAGTCCAGACGCTTGGGAAGCTGCTCCTCGATGGTCTTGAGAGAATCGGGTGCCCACTCAGGCAACGAGTTGGCCATGGGGCTGGTAGGACCATCGATGGTCTTGCCATGGTAGGTAAGCTTAACGTCCTCGTAAGCCTTAAGACCCGTGCCGGCAGGAATCTTCTTGCCCACAATAACGTTGGACTTAAGGTCAATGAGGTGGTCGGTATCGCCCTTAATGGCAGCCTCGGTAAGAACGCCTGCCGTACGAATGAACGACGCGCTCGACAACCAGGAGTCAATGGAGCTTGCGACCTTGAGCGTACCAAGGATGGCCGGCTCGGCCTCGGGAGGATTGCCACCTGCCAGCGTGATGTTGCGCACCGTATCGGCAAACACGTAGCGATCCACATACTGGCCCAGCAGGTAGTTGGAGTCGTTGGGATTCGTTACCTTTACGCGGCGCAGCATCTGACGTGCAATTACCTCGATGTGCTTGTCGTTAAGGTCTACGCTCTGGGAGGTATAGACTTCCTTAACTGACTTAACGAAGGTGTGCATCGTGGACTCGATGTCCGTGAGTTGGTGCAGCTTGCGGAAGTTTACGAAGCCATGCGTAATCTGGTCGCCTGCACGCACTGGCGAGAAACGCTGAGCCTTAACGTCGTCGTCAACCTTGGGCATGAAGCGCACCGACACCGGAACGCGCTTCTCGGAAAGAACGCGAGAGGGGTCGTCGGCATCCACGATCTGCAGCAGATACTCGGTGCCCTCGGTGTACACACGCAGAAGACCGCTCTCGGGCGCAAGGTCGGCCTCTCGTCCCAGAATCTTCTCGTTTACGTTGCCTACCACGTCAAACATGCGGGCAACCGTCGGCAGACCCTGCGTGATGTCGTCCGCACCTGCAACGCCGCCGGAGTGAATGGTACGCATGGTAAGCTGCGTGCCCGGCTCGCCGATGGACTGCGCGGCAATAATGCCAACCGCGGTGCCGATGTTTACGGGACGCCTCGTGGAGAGGTCCCAGCCATAGCACTTCTGGCATACGCCATAGTTGCTCTTGCAGGTAAGCAGCGCACGCAGGCCCACCTTCTCGATGCCGGCGGCATGTATGCGCTCGAGGTCCTCGCGGCTCTCGATGTAGCCACCAGCGGGGATGATGACCTCGCCGTCGGGCGACACGACGTCGTTGGGGCAGCAGCGACCAATCAGGTCGGTATCCACGTGGCTTTCGCCTGGCTTCACAACGTCGTAGGTGCAGAACTCGTCGGTTCCACAGTCCTCCTCGCGAACGATAACGTCCTGCGCGACGTCAACCAGACGACGCGTGAGGTAACCGGAGTCGGACGTGTGCGATGCCGTGTCCACCAGGCCCTTACGTGCGCCATAGGTGGAGATGAAGTACTCCAGCGGCTCCAGGCCCTCGCGGAAGTTTGCCTTAATGGGAAGGTCGATCGTGTCGCCCTTCATGTCGGCCATGAGGCCACGCATACCAGCCAACTGACGCAGCTGCGTGGTTGATCCACGGGCGCCCGAATCGGCCATCATGTAGATGGGGTTGTCCTCGCTAAAGCCGTCGAGCATCTTGGTGCCCAGCGTCTCGGCGCACTCCTGCCAAACGCGGATTACCTCGCGGTGGCGCTCGTCTTGGTTGACGAAGCCCATCTCGTAGTTGAGGTTGATCTGGTCGACGTTGTTCTGCGCGGTCTCGAGCATCTGCTTCTTGTCGGACGGAATAACCGCGTCCCACACCGATACGGTAAGGCCCGCACGCGTGGCATAGTGGAAGCCGGTCTGCTTGATTGCGTCCAGAATGGGCTCGACGTCGGTGGTGGAGTAGCGATCGCAACAGTCGTTTACCAGCGCCTTAATGTCGCTGTTGCTCATCTGGTAGTTGACGAAGGGATAGTCGGCAGGCAAGCACTGGCGATAGAAGATAATGCGGCCGACCGTGGTGGTAATGCGCACTGGCTTGTCGGTAACGTCATAGACGTTATCCACGATTCTACGACGCAGCTCGGTGGCCTTGTCGTCGTCACGACGCTTGACCTGCCAGGTTGCCTCGTCAATCTCTTCCCAGGGGTATTGCTCAACCACGCGTCCGCTGGCATCCTTCTTGCTCTTCTTGCGCATGGAGAAGCTTACGTCCTTAACGTGGAAGAACCTGCGGCCGTCCTGTATCTCGTTGGCGTCCTGAGCGCTCACGCGAACCTCGACCCTGGTCTGGATGTCCACCTGGCCGCGGTCGTCGTATGCACGCAGCACGTCCTCGAAGTCCATGTATACACGGCCCTCGCCCATGGCTCCGGGCTTCTCGGTCGTGAGGAAGTACGTGCCGAAGACCATGTCCTGCGAAGGTACGGTCTGCACCACGCCGGAAGCCGGCGAACGCAGGTTGTTGGAGGAGAGCATGAGGATGCGCGCCTCGGTTTGGGCCTGCGTGGAGAGCGGCACGTGTACCGACATCTGGTCGCCGTCAAAGTCTGCGTTGAAGGGCTTGCACACCAGAGGATGCAGGTGGATGGCCTTGCCCTCGATCAGCACCGGCTCAAACGCCTGGATGGACAGACGGTGCAGGGTCGGGGCTCGGTTGAGAAGCACCAGGCGGTTCTTGATGACCTCGTCCAGCACGTCCCACACAACGGGCTCGCCGCGCTCCACCACGCGCTTTGCGCCCTTGATGTTCTCGATGCCCTTGCCAAGCTCCATAAGGCGACGCAGCACGAAGGGCTTGAAGAGCTCCAGGGCCATGGCGGACGGAAGGCCGCACTGGTGCAGCTTGAGGTGCGGGTCGACGACGATAACCGAACGGCCAGAGTAGTCGACGCGCTTACCAAGCAGGTTCTGACGGAAACGGCCCTGCTTGCCCTTAAGCACTTCGGAGAGCGACTTGAGGGGCCTGCCGCCACGTCCGGTTACGGCACGTCCACGACGGCCGTTTTCGAACAGCGCGTCCACGGACTCCTGCAGCATGCGCTTCTCGTTGTTGACAATGATCGCCGGCGCATCGAGCTCAAGCAGGCGCTTGAGGCGGTTGTTGCGGTTAATCACGCGACGATAGAGGTCGTTGAGGTCTGAGGCGGCAAAGCGTCCACCCTCGAGCGGCACCATGGGGCGCAGCTCGGGAGGAATAACAGGGATGACGTCCAGAATCATGTTGGAGGGGTCATTGCCGCCCTTAAGGAAGGCGTCTACGACCTCAAGGCGCTTGATGGCCTTCTCCCTGCGCTGCTTCTGAGTCTTCTCGTCGGCAACGATCTCGCGGAGCTTCTCGACCTCCTCGTCCAGATTGACCTTGCGCAGCAGGTCGCGCACGGCCTCGGCGCCCATGCCGCCCTCGAAGTACATGGAGTAGTAGCGGCGCATCTCGGTAAAGAGAAGCTGGTCGCTAATGAGCTCGCGCTCCTCGAGGTGCATAAAGCGATCGAAGGCCTCCTGGCGAAGCTGCTTCTCCTCGTCGTACTCCTCGCGCAGGTCGGCGATGGCTATGCGCAGCTCCTCCTCCGTCATCGGCTCAACGTCTACGTACTCGTCGCCGGACTCCACAGCGGCCTGAGAGTCCTCGTACTCGTCGCGCAGCAGCGCTTCCTCGCGCTCGTAATCGGCTTCGATCTCCTCCAAGCTCGCCTCGAGCTCCTCGCGAAGATCGGGCTCGTCGGCCTCACGGCCTTCCTTGTCAAGGTCGGTGATGATGTAGCTCGCAAAGTACAGGACGCACTCAAGGTCCTTGTTCTTGATGTCCAGAAGGCGTGCCAGCGGTGCGTTGCTGGGGCTCTTGAAGTACCAGATATGGCTTACGGGTGCCGCGAGCTCGATGTGGCCCATGCGGTCGCGACGCACGCGGTGGTGCGTAACCTCCACGCCACAACGGTCGCACACGACGCCCTTAAAGCGCGTGCCCTTGTACTTTCCGCAGCTGCACTCCCAATCTTTGGTCGGACCGAAGATCTTCTCGCAGAACAAGCCATCCTTTTCGGGCTTGAACGTGCGATAGTTAATCGTCTCGGGCTTCTTTACCTCACCATGGGTCCAACTGCGGATCTTATCGGCAGAGGCCAGAGAGATCTTGATCGCATCAAAGTCTGTGGTTTCGAAATCTGCCACGTTAGCTACTCCTTGTCGTCAATGTCGCCGCCGATAAGATCGACCTCAACCACGTCGGCATCGTCCTGAATGCCCAAACCGTGTGCCAGATCGTCGGTAAATGCGCTCACGGCGTCATGCTCCACGTTACCCTGCTGCTCGGCATTACGATCGCCGTCGTGCTTGTATACAAGCGGTTCGATGTCGAGCGCCAGCGAGCGAATCTCCTTTACGAGCACCTTGAAGGACTCGGGAATGCTCGGCGCAGGCACGTTCTCGCCCTTTACGATTGCCTTGTAGGCTTCCGTACGGCCAGTAGTGTCGTCCGACTTCACGGTGAGGATCTCCTGCAGGACGTTGGCTGCGCCATACGCATACAGGGCCCAAACTTCCATCTCTCCGAAGCGCTGGCCACCGAACTGCGCCTTGCCGCCCAGAGGCTGCTGGGTAATGAGGCTGTACGGGCCGTTCGAGCGTGCGTGGATCTTGTCGTCCACCATGTGGCTCAACTTGAGGATGTACGACGTGCCAACCGTAATGGGGCTCTCGAAAGCCTCGCCGGTACGACCGTCATAGAGGGTCGTCTTTCCCGACTCGGTAAGCTGAGGCACGAAGTCCATATTCATGTGCTCGCCGTACTCGATCATGGCCTTGTTCACGAGGTTGATGTTGCTGCGGCGCAGCACCTCGGCCACTTCCACGTCGGTAGCGCCGTCGAAAACGGGCGTGGAGACAAAGATGTCGCCCGGGACGTAGCGCTTGGAGTCGTCAGACTCCTGGTCCCAGCCGTTCTTGGCAGCCCAACCCAGATGGCACTCGAGCAGCTGACCGACATTCATACGCGAAGGAACGCCCAGCGGGTCCAGAAGCACGTCCACAGGGGTGCCATCGGCCATGTAGGGCATGTCCTCGATCGGCAGGATGCGGCATACGACGCCCTTGTTGCCGTGGCGACCGGAAATCTTGTCGCCCTCTTGAATCTTACGGCGCTGTGCAACGTATACGTGCACGCTCTCGTTGATTCCGGGCGGCAGGTCGTCACCGGCATCGCGGCTAAAGCGCACGACGTTTACCACGCGACCATAGGCGCCGTGAGGCATCTTGAGCGAAGTGTCGCGCACGTCGTTGGCCTTGGCGCCAAATATAGCGCGGAGCAGGCGCTCCTCTGCGGTAAGCGCCGTCTCACCCTTGGGCGACACCTTGCCTACCAGAATGTCGCTCGGGCCAACCTCGGCACCGATGCGAATCACGCCGTCGTCGTCCAGGTTCGCCAAGACGTCCTCGCCCTGGTTGGGAATCTCGCGCGTGATGTCCTCGGGTCCGAGCTTGGTATCGCGGGCATCGCATTCGTGATGCGAGATGTTGATGCTGGTGAGCAGGTCCTGCTGAACCACGCGCTCCGAGACGATGATACCGTCCTCGTAGTTATAGCCTTCCCACGGCATATACGCCACGGTGAGGTTTTGTCCCAAGGCGAGCTCGGTCTGGTCGATGGAGGTGCCATCGGCGAGCGGCTGGCCTTCTACGACCTCGTCGCCCACGCGCACGATGGGGCGATGGTTGATGCAGGTGCTCTGGTTGGAGCGCTGATACTTGGGCAGATCGTAGGTGGTGCGCTCGCCGTCCGATTCCACCACCACGTGGCTCGCGTCGACTTCCACTACCACGCCATCCTGCTCGGCGCACACGAGCTCCCCGGAATCGAGCGCCGCGCGCGCCTCCATGCCCGTACCCACGAGCGGGGCGTGGGCCTGAATCAGAGGCACGGCCTGGCGCTGCATGTTTGCGCCCATGAGGGTACGCTTTGCGTCGTCGTGCTCCAGGAACGGGATGAGGTTTGCCGCCACCGAGAGGAGCTGGCGCGGCGAGACGTCCATGAAGTCCACTTCCTCAACGGGAATCTGGGCAGGAGCGCCAAACGTACCGTCGAAGTCGGTGGTACGAGCGATGATCTGGCTCGGATGCGTGATGTTGCCCTTGGAGTCCACGGAAATGAACCTGCCAGTCTTGTGGTCAAAGGGCACGCTGGCGGGAGCGATGTTGTGCTCCTCTTCCTGGTCGGCCGTCATCCATACGATCTCGTCCGTCACGCAGCCGTCCACGACCCTGCGGTAGGGCGACTCAATAAAGCCAAAGTCGTTTACCCGGCTGTAGAGCGCCAGGGAGCCAATAAGTCCGATGTTCGGTCCCTCGGGCGTCTCGATCGGGCACATACGCGAGTAGTGCGAGTTATGTACGTCGCGCACCTGCGCAGGAACGTTGGTACGACGGCTGGAGCCGGACTTGTGGCCCGTAAGGCCGCCAGGTCCCAAGGCCGAAAGACGACGCTTGTGCGTGAGTCCAGACAGCGGGTTGTTCTGGTCCATGAACTGCGAGAGCTGCGAGGATCCGTAGAACTCCTTAATGGCCGCAACGATGGGGCGAATGTTGATGAGCGACGACGGGGTAATGTCGTCTGGGTCCTGCGTGGCCATACGATCGTTTACCACGCGCTGCATGCGCGAAAGGCCAATGCGGAACTGGTTCTGCACAAGCTCGCCCACGGTACGCACGCGGCGGTTGCCAAAGTGATCGATGTCGTCGAACTCGTAGCCGACCTCTTTCTCGCGACGGCTCGTGAGCTCATGCAGGCGCAGCAGATAGCGCAGGGCACTCACGATGTCCTCGTTTGTGAGCACGCGGGAGTCGGACTCCAGCCCCAGCTTCTTGTTGATCTTAAAGCGACCCACGGGCGCGAGGTCAAAACGGTCCTCGCTGAAGAAGAGGCCATTGAGGAGACTCTCGGCCGCATCCAGCGTGGCGTGATCGTCGGAGCGCTGCTTCTTGTAGATCGCAATCAGCGCTTCCTCACGCGTAAGAATCGTGTCGTGGTCTATCGTGGCACGCACGACGTCGTTGTCGCCCAGAAGCTCAATGATGTCGTCGTTCGTCTGCACGATACCCAGCGCGCGCAAAAGCAACAGCGCGCTCATGCGGGGCTTGCGGTCCAAGAACATAACCAGACGGCCGAGTTTGTCGATCTGGAACTCAAGCCAGGCTCCGCGTGCAGGAATAAACTGGACGCGCTCGAGGTTCATCTCGCGATCTGCCTCTACTGGCTCGGCAGCATCCTTGGCCCTACGCGCTCCGCGCGACCGCTCGCTATCGCGTACTTTCTCGATGTCCAGCGAGAAGTACACGCCTGGCGAACGCACCAACTGCGAAACAACCACGCGCTCGGTACCGTTGATAATAAAGGTGCCGCGCGGCGTCATTACAGGGAAATCGCCCATAAAGACGAGCTGGTCTTTTACCTCACCGGTATCCTTGTTTATGTAGGTCGCCATAACCATGAGCGGCCTCTGATAGGTAAGGTCCTTGTCACGACACTCTGCTATGCTGTGGGAGGGCTCCTCAAAGAAGTGCTCGCCAAAGCGCAGCTCCATGTTGTTCGTCGTGTTGGTTATGGGTGAGAACTCATCCAGCGACTCATGGATGCCGTCGCTCATAAAGCGATCGAACGATTCCTTTTGCACCGAGATGAGGTTGGGAAGTTCCATTGCGGGCGCTATCTTAGAGAAGCTCACGCGCTCGCGTTTCCCTGTTTGTGCGTTGGTGGGAGACATATGCGTAGTCACCAGGCATTTCCTCCTTCGAGAAGAGATGGGAGTGCGAAATTCTCGCAATCTAATAGATTAACGAAAAGAAACCCCTGAGTCAATTTACAGTATTGACAATTTCCCTGTTTTGGAGTACTTCTCACCTTCTACCGCATTTACCTCGTATTATATAAATTTGTATGTGTAGGAATTGTGCCGTAAGACCAAAGGTGAGACTCCCCTCTTGCATATTGGGGACAAAAAATAGGGACAGGCCCCAAGTTGCGACTTGAAATCGAAACTTGGGGCCTGTCCCCAATTGGTGCTATATAACTTCTGGTGAGATAGCCGAAGTTATTTGAGGGTGACGGTGGCGCCGGCCTCCTCGAGCTCCTTCTTGGCAGCCTCGGCGTCCTCCTTCTTTGCACCCTCGAGAATGACCTTGGGAGCGCCCTCAACGGCCTCCTTGGCCTCCTTCAGGCCAAGACCGGTGAGCTTACGCACGACCTTGATGACGCCGATCTTCTTGTCGCCGAAAGCGGTGAGCTCGACGTCGAAGTTGGTCTTCTCCTCCTCGGCGGGAGCATCGCCACCAGCAGCGGGGGCAGCGGCAATAGCCATGGGAGCAGCGGCGGAAACGCCAAAGACATCCTCAAGCTCGTGTACGAGCTCGGAGAGCTCAAGAGCGGTCATTTCCTTCAAAGCCTCGATGATCTCATCTTTAGTAACAGCCATGTTTATCTCCTTTAGATTCGGACGCGTTCCTTATGCGCCCAGTTTGTTTCCAACAAACGCGTCGCGTATGCGACGCAACCGCTTACGCGGCCTCCTTCTTTTGCTCGGCGATAGCGTCGAGTGCGGTAACGAGGCCACGGGCGGGACCAGCGCATACGGAAGCGATTCCGCGAAGCGGGCTCGCCATGACGTATACCAGCTGAGCCATAAGCTCGTCGCGGCTGGCAAGATCGGCGTAGGCCTTTGCCTCCTCGGCGCTAAGGGCCTTTCCATCTGCGACACCGGCTACGAACTCGATCTTCTTCAGATCCTCGCTCTGCTTCTTGATGGCCTTGGCAGCATCAACGGGATCGTTCTCGAAGAAGACGTAGGCGCAAGTGCCCACCAGGCTCTCGCTCACATCGGGCAGACCCTCCTCCTTCAAGGCGATGCGTACGATGTTGTTCTTATAGACCTTCATCTCGGAGTTGGCCTCGCGCAGTGCCCTGCGCACCTGCTGGGCCTCCTTTACGGTGAGCCCGCGGTAGTCGATAACGAAGAAGCCCTTGGAGGACTCGATCGACTGCTTGACCTTCTCGAGCATCTCGACATTGCTCTTGTTTGGCATGTAATACACCTCCCCTATTACGTTCCAGGCACGAACCACCGCATGCGGCAGGCCAGAAACGAACAAAGCCCCGCATGGCGCAGCCAGACGGGACCCTGAAGGTACGTGTGTCTTCAAGACCACCTCGGCAGGCGGGATAACCCATTAAGCCTTACGGCACCGGCTGTCTTTGGCAGCGGACGTGCTATGTATTGACTGAGCCAGTTTGGCAAAAGACAACACCGTTGTCAAGCCTGCACGCAAACCACACCAAACGTCGGGAGTTTGTGCAAGAGCGCACAGACCCTAAATAGGGGACAGCCCCACCGCCATTAAGTTAAGATTGAGTGCATGACGACGCGTCGGCGGCGCGGGGAGCGCCGTCGCCGAGAGCTTTCCCAGGTTGT
>CADCPM010000035.1 GCA_902803315.1 uncultured Coriobacteriaceae bacterium | reverse complement strand
GTCGACGTAGATGAAGCCGTAGCGCTTCTTCATCTCGCCGGTGGAGGCGGAGACGAGGTCGATGCAGCCCCACATGGTGTAGCCCATAAGGTCGACGCCGTCCTCAATGGCCTTGGCCATCTCCTCAATGTGCTTGCGCATGTAGTCGATGCGGTACGTGTCGTGGAACTTGCCGTCCTCGGCCTTTTCGTCCACGGCACCCAGGCCGTTCTCGACGATCATGAGGGGAATCTGATAGCGGTCGTAGACTTCCTCCAAGTACCAGCGCAGGCCCATGGGGTCGATTTGCCAGCCCCAGTCGGAAGCCTCGAGATAGGGGTTCTTCACGCCGGTGAACACGTTGCCCGCTGCGGCCGCCGCATCCTCGTGGGTGGTGGTGGCACCGCTCATGTAGTAGCTAAAGCTGTAGAAGTCCACGGTGCCCATGAGCAGCGTCTCGGCATCGCGCTCGTAGAGGTCTTCCATCATTTGGACGTTGACGCCGCGCTCGATCCACAGCGCCTTTGCCCATGCGGGATACGCGCCACGCACGTGCACGTCACCGCAGTAGAAGTTGTTTTCGCGCGTGGCCTTTTGCGCCTTGATGACGTCGGCGGGATCGCAGGTGAAGGGGTAGGTGGCGTTGCCGGCGATCATGCAGCCCACCATGTTGTTGGGATCGATCGCGTGGGCGATCTGGACGGCCTTGGCCGAGGCCACGAACTGGTTGTGCAGGCCGTGGAAGGTGCGGTTGGGATCGGCCCAGTCGGCGTCCCCACCCCAGGAGATGGCCCAGTCGTCGGGCGGGAGAATGCCCAGGCCGTACACGTCGCCAAAGGCCGGCGTCAGAGCGCAGTTGATTTCGTTGAAGGTGAGCCAGTACTTTACGAGGCCCTTGTACTCGCGGAAGCAGAAGTCGGCGTAGCGTACCCACAGGTCAATGATCTTGTCGTTGTCCCAGCCGCCGTACTTGTGGGAGAGGGCCAGCGGGAACTCGTAGTGCGAAAGCGTGACCAAAGGCTCGATGTCGTTGCGCTTGCAGGCTTCGAACACCTTGCGATAGAAGTCGACGCCCGCCTGGCATGGGTTGGCATCGTCGCCGTTGGGGAAGATGCGGCTCATCTGGATGGACAGGCGGAAGCACTTGAAGCCCATCTCGCCGAACATGTCGATGTCTTCCTCAAAGTGGTGGTAGAAGTCGATGGCCTCGTGGCTGGGGTAGTACTCGCCCTCGCGTACGCCAGCGGGGGTTACCAGGCGCGGGGTGTTGACGTCGCCGCCCTTGATGATGTCGGGAACCGAGAGCCCCTTGCCGTCCGCGTCGAAGCCGCCCTCAAACTGGTTGGCTGCCGTCGCGCCGCCCCACAAAAAGCCCTCGGGGAACTTGTAGTCTGCCATCGTACGCTCCTCTCATTTGAATAACTATACTGACTACTACTCTAGTTGAATAAAGAGCAGATAACGGCTACTGTTCTGTAGGTGGCACACGCGAGAAACGGAGTGAGTATGAACACGCGGGTGGCGGTAATCGGCATTATTGTGGAAGACGAGGACTCGGTGGCGCGACTCAATGAGATCCTGCATGACTACGGCCACTACATCATTGGGCGTATGGGAGTGCCGTACCGCGCGCGTGGCATCAACGTGATCAGCGTTGCGGTGGATGCCCCTGCCAACGAGATCTCGGCGCTTGCGGGCAAAATAGGCAACTTGGACGGCGTGAGCGCAAAGACGGCGTATTCCAATGTGTAGGATGAGATTACGTACCGAAGCTATCGTTTGGATTGAGGGGATTCCTATGCGTAAGTTGCGGGCCTATCGATCGTTTGCTCTGTGCGTTGGTGCGGGAGTGCTCGTTTTGGCCATGCTTTGTGGTTGTGGCTCGAGCGGCTCGAGCAGCTCGAGCTCCCAGTCGAGCTCCTCGGCCAAGCCAGAGCCGGTGCCCATTGAGGATACGACCGACCAGATGTACAACAAGTCGGCATACGGCGAGCCGCTTGACGTCGTGGTGTTTGAGGGGTACCCAGTAATACTTTCGAGTGGCTACGAGCTTAAGAGCTTGGGTGAGGACGTCAAGGAGGGGCACTTCTATCGCGCGATTGCCGACGTGGAGTACCTCAACGGCGGCATTGCCGGCTACGTTAACTACCCCGACGTGAAGGAGATCCATTCCGTGAAGGAGGTCTCCATCGACGACCTGCAGATTCCAAGCATTGAGGAGAGTAGGTCGGGATTCGTGAAGCTGAATGGGTATGGCGATGCCGACTACCTGTTCGTTGGCTACGGCAAGAGCGGCGTGTACAAGGATGGCGCATGGCTGTATAGCTACAAGAGTTCCAAGAAGCTCGACGATGGATCCATAGTGCTCTGCAAAAACGACCTCGACGAGCAGAAGGCCAAGGAGGGAATAGCCAACGGCGTCTATTGCTGCGAAGACTACTTCCTCATGCCAAAGGAAAGCTGACGAGTGACCTGTCCCCTTGTTAGCTTTTGAGCTGACAAGGGGACAGGTCACTCGTCAGCTTTTGCGGATGTCGCCGCGATCCACGGCGAGTTCGTAGCCAATGAGGGTCATGCGCAGCCCCAAGCAGCCACGGCACTGCGCCGACTCGTCACCCGTGCAAATCTTGTTGTCGTATAGCTCGTACTGCTTTCGCACGGAGGTGGGCGAGAGGTTAGGCATCACCACGTTGGCGCCTGCCAGCATGCCCTTCTCACGTCCTCGCGGATCTATGGTGCCGAGTGCCGTGGTCGCTGGCAATAGGATGGGCGGATAGATGAGTCGAATGATGCTCAGCAGGTAGCAGGTGAGCTCCAGGGTGCCAGCGGGCTCGTTGGCAAAGGGCGTGTCGTGATGGGGGATAAAGGGGCCGATGCCGCACATGTCGGGCTTGAACTCCTCCACGAAGCGCATCTCCTGTGCAAGGTGTTCCACGGTTTGGTAGGGCGACCCCACCATAAAGCCTGCGCCCACCTGGTATCCGATCTCGCGCAAGTCGCGCAAACACTGCATGCGTCGTTCCCAGCTCATGCCTGCTGGATGAAGGCGCTCGTAGTGCGCCTTGTTCGCCGTCTCGTGACGAAGCAGATAGCGATCGGCGCCGGCGTCGAACAGTCTCTGGTAGCTTTCCTTGCTGCGCTCGCCCATAGACAAGGTCACCGCGGTATTCGGGCACGTCTGCTTTATGCGCGCTACGATGTTGGCCAGAACGTCGTCGGAGAAGAACGCGTCCTCTCCGCCCTGCAGCACGATGGTCCTAAACCCAAGTTCGTGCCCCTCGCGCGCACAGGCAACGATGACGTCGGGCTCCAGGCGGTAACGCTCCACGTTGTGGTTTGATCGGCGAATGCCGCAGTAGAGGCAGTCGTTCTTGCAGATGTTGCTTATCTCAATAAGGCCGCGCGTAAACACCTTGGTGCCATAGATTGGCTGGCGTGCGGCAACGGCTCGTTCGGCCAAGAGTTCGGCCGCCTCCGGCGTGCGGTTTTGGATGAGTTCGCGGTATTCGTCGTCGGTAAGGTGGTGGGTCTCTTCGAGTTTGCGAACGAGTCCGGCGATTCTGGCTTCCATGGCGTTGCCTATGCTTTCTCTAGCTGGGCATGCACCTCGGGAAACAGTCGTACGCTACGCTCGAGCGCACCCGTCATCTGCGCGATTGCGATGCCGTAGTTGGTAAAGGGAACGCCTTGGTCTTGGGCGCAGCGCATGCGATACTGCACCTCGCGCTCGGTGATCATGCATCCACCGCAGTGGATAACCAGCGCGTATGGGCTTAGGTCTTCCGGAAAGTCGCGTCCCGAGCAGGTTTGTATGTTGAGGTCCTTTCCCGTGTGCGTGCGTAGCCAGCGCGGTATCTTTACGGTGCCGATGTCGTTGCACTGCCGATGGTGCGTGCAGCCCTCGGCCATGAGCACGGTGTCGCCATCCCTCAGTCGCTCTACGGCAGCGACGCCGGCGACCGCCGTGTGCAGGAAGCCCTTGTAGCGCGCCATAAGAATCGAGAAGGACGTGAGCGGGATGCTGTTGGGCGTCACCTCGTCCACCACACGAAACGCTTGGCTGTCGGTAACCACGAGCGCGGGAGGCGTTCCCAGGCGCTCGAGCGTGATGGTGAGCTCAGTCTCGCGGCATACCACGGGCATGGCGCCCGCGTCCAGCGTATCGCGTATTGCCATCTGCTGCGGAAGGATCATGCGTCCTTTGGGCGCGGACTCGTCGATGGGACACACCAGCACTACGAAGTCGCCGGGCGCAACCAGGTCTGCAAGCAGGCGGTGGGACGGGTCCTCCTTGGGAGCGAGCGAGCCTAGGCGCTCCTTGAGTTCGTGTATGCCGCTGCCGGTTTTGGCGCTCGCCCAAAGACATTCGTCTTGTGCGGCGGGGACGTGGTCCAGAAGGTCCGATTTGTTGTATACCACAACGTAGGGTATGAGTTTCTGCTGGAAGAGGTCTACGAGCTGCGTGTCGATGGCTCCCATGCCTCGTGAGGCGTCTACCACCAGCACTGCTATGTCGGTGCGGTTGAGCGTGCGCTTTGTGCGCAACACGCGCTGAGCTCCCAGCGTTCCCTCGTCATCGAAGCCCGGCGTGTCGATTATAACCACGGGGCCCAGAGGCAGCAGTTCCATGGTCTTTTGCACGGGATCGGTGGTTGTGCCGGCAATGTTGGACACGACTGCAAGGTCTTGGCCGGTAACGGCGTTGACGATGCTGGACTTTCCGGCGTTTCGGCAGCCAAAGAAGCCAATGTGTATGCGATTGGCGGAAGGCGTGGCGTTAAGGCCCACTTTGTTGCTCCTCTCGGTCGGACGCATCCTCTCGGTCGGATGTGCGTTTAAGTGATAGACGAAATCGGCGGGGAATGCAAGGCTGGAGTGCCCCCTCTGCATGGTGTTTGGCGAAGGGGCGGGCTCTCGTTGTCATTTTGGAGGACGGTATGAGCTCTTTGTTCAGAAACCTGTAAGAATAATGGGAAATGAAATTGGATGTAAATTATGAATCCTGCGGTTTTGCATTTTTGAACCGATTCATTTCCCGTTAGGTAAAATATGCAATGGGAAATGAACAACGGGGTTTAAGCCGAATCCTGCGGTTTTACATTTTTGAACCGATTCATTTCCCATTAAATTATAATAAATAAACATGTAGGCAGGGAAGACCGTCCATCGTATACGCGATGGGCAAAGATCCAAGGCGGGACATGCGGATTGCATAGCTTTTTTACATGGAATTAGGCGTTCAGGTCTTCCGTTAGCCTCGAAATAACGCGCGAGGCAAACTCAGCGGCGCCATCTCCTGCCACTGCATTGATGTTGTGCGTGAACTCGCCGCCTGCGCCATAGGCTTGACCCAGTTGCGCGAAGATCTCGTTCGTGCACGGATAGTAATGCTCCGAGATGAACGATTGGATCTTGGCAGCCTGCTCTCGAGCTTCTACACAAGTGGGGTCGGCGCCCTTCTGCGCGAGATCCCCTAACGGAGCGAATAGCTCCATCAACTGCGCGCCTAGGTCCATCTCGTCCTGCTCCGATCTGCCTTCGCTCTTTTTCTCGTATTCCTGCCATTCCGGTGTGGTGCCCCACGACTCCCTCGCCTGTTGGGCATACTCTTGCATCTTGCTCTTGTCGAACGCGTCAAAGTTCATGCTGGAACCATCCTCTTCCATAAGACTCTCTGCAAGCTCGATGAGCTTGTTTATGTGCTTGCGTTTGAGCTTGAGGAGCTCGACTTGCTGCTCAAGCGCGCGCCTACGATTGAAGCTGGGACTTTCCACAATGTTCTGAATGTCGGCAAGTGAGAACTCAAGCTCCCTAAAGAGCATAATCTCCTGAAGTCGCTCGAGGTTTGCGTCGTCGTAGAGCCTATAGCCAGAGTCGGAGTGGGCTGCTGGTCGCAGAAGCCCGATTTTGTCGTAATAGCGCAACGTGCGAATGCTTATGCCTGCCAGCTCGCTTACCTCGTGTATGGTTCTCACCGTGCCTCCTCTCGTATATGGGGTAACGATAAACCATGACGTAACGTAAGGGTCAAGCAAAAAAGAGAGATTTGTTTTGTTGGATGCGAATCGTACGGATCGGCGCGAGAGAATCGATAAGAGCCATTCTGGTTGGACATAGGCATGAGTTTTCATGCCAGCCCTAAAGTCTGTGGCAAAGCATTGCACAAGTGGGGCGCGTGCCTGCAACGTCCCGTCTGCCTCATTCTTGTCACGCCCAAAAGATATGCTATTGCTAGAAGGTTGGGACAAGAGCAAAGCTTATGGCAGGAGTCATCATGGAGCTTAGTCAAAGATGGACGGAATTGTTTGCGGAAGGCGATATTGCCCGTGGGGAAGCCTATTACTTTGACGGTGCGGTGCACGAGCTCCGCGTTACGCAGGATGGCTGGAAGGCCAAAGTACTCGGCAGTACAACATACACCACGGTCATACCCGGCGACGCATCCAAGATAGGGCAGATGACTTGCGACTGCCCTCGCTTCGAGAACGGTTACTTTTGCAAGCACCTTGCGGCCACCTGCATTGCCATTGAGGAGGAAGGAGATTCCGCACAAAATGAGGCTTCGAGCGCAGCCTGCATAGAGGAACTCGTAGCCGCAACCGCAGAAAAGGATGTGCGCGCATTTCTTGCGAGGGTGCTTGCGCATAACGAGTCGCTTGCCCTCGAGTTCGTACAGCGATTTGGCGCAATCGACAAGCGACAGTCTTGCAAGTCGATGGCTCGCCAAATCGAGAACGCGGTGTGGAACTACGCCGATCGCGGCTTCATAGGCTGGCGTGACGCATTGGACTTTGAGCGAAAATATCTTGAGATACTCCATTCGTGCATCGATCCCGTTGTGGAGCGCAGCGCCTATGACGTGGCGGTGGAGTTGAGCATTCAGGCGCTGTACAGTCTCCAGCCCATAGAGATTGACGACTCAGACGGCTTCTACTCGAACGTCATTGCCGACGTTGAAGAAATGTGGAAGTCTTGGCTGGCGCGCGAGGATGACGAATGTGACCAACTGCTATTCCGCGCCATCACAGCATACCTTCAGAACGAGCCAGATGACGAGCAGGAGTACGAAATCCATTCGTATGGTGCCGATATGGCACGCGACTTTCAGATTGAGCATTTTGCAGACAAGCCCTCGTACGCCAAGGAGTTTTTGTCCTCGGCAAACGAACGGCTGAAAGCGGCGCAAAGGAGTCTGGAAAAAGGGGAGCAGGCCCTTGAGCACGCGCGCAAGAAGAACGAGGCGGAGGCGTCTAAGAGCCGAAGCGCCGCTTGGCGTCCAACGAATGCCTATGGGCAAAGGCAAGAGGAAAGCAGCTTGCGCTACAGGATTCATGGAGCGCAGCGTGAAGTCGAGCGTTGGACGCTCATCCGTCTGCGTGCCTTGCGTGCTTTGGGCGAGGATGATGGGTCTCTGCTGGAGGAGGCGGGATCCGTTATAAGGTGCGAGCGAGTCTGCTGGTTCTTCGTGGACTCCGCGCTGCGGAGGGGAGACAACGACCAAGCCCTGCGCTTGCTCCTGGATTGCAAGGCGTACGAGCGTGATCGGTCGGAGGGATTCTATCCCATTGCTGTGAGCAGGCAAATCGCTTGCCTGAGCGAGGGACGCGACGTTGAAGCGTTCCGCTCGGAAGTGCTCTACATGCTTTCGCATGCAACTCGCGCAGATGTGCAGGAAAATGTCTCTGATTTGTGGGCTTGGCTTCGCAAGAGCTTTGACGAAACTGCTTGGCTGGCGCAAAGAGACGCTCTTCTAGGTAGTGTTAAGAACACGTCCACGCGTATGACCTGCATTGCGGCAGAAGGTCTCTACGAACGTCTGATGGGCGAGGCTGAGGAAGCGGGATTAGGCGCGTTGCGTTACTTTGAGCGCGAGCTGGTGGAACGCTACCCCGATCGCGTGCTGAAGATACATGTTGATGACCTTCAGAAGTTCATGGCAAATCCAGGCAGCGATCGCAAGGCATACCAACAGCTCGCCAGGCGTCTTTGCCATATAAAGGGCTTGCCGGGCGGAGAAGAGCCGGTTCGGCGTTTCGTGCGTGATGTATGCCAGGAATTTCCGCGACGCAGGGCGCTCATTGAGGAGATGTCGCGTGTTTGATGTAGCCCGCAGTCAATAAGCGCGGTTGGAAGGGCAGCGCAAAAGGGCGATTCCCCTTGCGTTGCCCATGCGGTTTGGACTTGTTACTATGATTCGTCCTTGCATACGAAGTGCATTACAAGGCTGATCATGGCCTCCTTTTCGCTTGGCTGGCTTTCAGCAATCATGATGGTGACTGCCACAAGCACTTCGTCGGCCAAGCGCTTGTGACCTGCCTCATCAAAGAGCAGGTTGCAGCGATCGAGGAAATAAAGGAAGAGCGCTGCGGCGATGCGCTTGTTACCATCTAAAAAGCTGTGGTTCTTTACGATGAAGTAGAGCAGGTTCGCGGCTTTCTCTTCCGCGGTAGGATACGCCTCCTGTCCGGCAAAGCCCGCGTATATATCGCCAATGGACGCACGGAAAGAATCGTCCTTCTCTACGCCAAAGAGGTTGGATTCGTTGCCGAATCGCATGTTGGCAATAACCTCGCGGCACTCGTCGTAGTCGAGGACGTAAGCATTGGAAGAGCCCTTTGGCCGGTTGATGGCCTGGTTGTCGTAGTCGTCCAGAAGATCGAGCGCAGATGTGTAGCTCCTTATGATGTCGAGCACTTGGCGTGTGGCAAGGTCCCCTTCGGGAAGGCGCGACATAACGTTGACGATTTTGCCGAGCTCAACGAGGCGCTGCTCGTTGGCGGCATATCCCTTCGTGACGTAGCGTCGCAGTACATCCGTAGCCCACCGACGGAACTCAACACCGCGTTGTGACTTAACGCGATAGCCTACGGAAAGGACTACGTCTATGCCGTAGTGTTCAGTCTGATATGTCTTTCCGTCCGATGCAGTTGTCGCAAATTTTGCGACAACTGCATCGCGGGAATCGGACAGCTCTTCCCGCAATGCGTTATTGACGTGCTTTCCGATGGTTTTGACATCCCGTCCGAAGAGCAGTGACATTTGTTGGCGTGAAAGCCAAACCTCTTCCCTTGTGGTATCTACCTCAACGGGCAGCGTAACGACTCCGTCACTAGATTCGAACAGGATGATTTCGGTAGCAGACATGGTTTGCCCCCTCGTAGCAAATGGCGTGCGAAATGAACAAGAGATGTTGCCCCCGAGCGCGCACCGCGCATCGCTGACCCTAGGAATCCTTGCGAGCGCAGATATTGCGTATAAAGAAGGAGAGTCCGCTCTCGCGATGGCGAGCCATCCTTCTTGCAATGACTACAGTATAGCGCAAAACAGAACACATGTTTCGTAAATTTGCGCCAAAGCTGTTCTTTTGTTGAGAGGTGCGCCCAACTGCGGGCGGGTTGCGCGCGCGATGCCCTTATCTGCTAGGATGCCCTTACGTTCTGACGGCGAGGTTCATTCCGAGCACGAAGTTCAAGGAGAGCATATGCTCAAGATAGCAATTTATGGCAAGGGTGGCATTGGCAAATCCACCATGACATCCAACCTGGCGGCGGCCTTCGCCTGCCAGGGCAAACGTGTGATTCAGATTGGGTGCGACCCCAAGGCGGACTCCACCATGAACCTGCTCGGCGGTCAGTTGCTCGAGCCGGTTATGAACTACATGCGCGAAAATGACGACGATCCCACGCTGGAGCAGATTGCCCGCGAGGGTTTTGGCGGGATCCTTTGCATAGAGACGGGCGGCCCCACGCCGGGCCTGGGCTGTGCGGGCCGCGGCATCATTGCCACGTTCAACCTGCTCGAGGACCTGCGCCTGTTCGAGACGTGGAAGCCCGACGTGGTGCTTTACGACGTGCTGGGCGATGTGGTGTGCGGTGGCTTTGCCGCACCGATTCGCGAGGGCTATGCGGAGAAGGTCCTCATCGTAACCTCGGGCGAGAAGATGGCGCTCTATGCGGCGAACAACATCAACACCGCAGTGGAAAACTTCGAGGATCGCGGCTATGCGCGCGTGGCGGGCATCATCCTGAACCACCGCAACGTGCCCGACGAGGACGCCAAGGTGCAGGCATTCGCAGACGAGCACGACCTGCCAATCGTGGCCCGCATTCCCCGCAGCGACGACATCAATCGCTTTGAGGACAAGGGCAAGACGGTAATAGAGGGCGACCCCACGCTGCCGGTGAGCCAGTGCTTCCTGGACCTTGCGACACGCCTGAGCGCGGGGGAGGTCTAGCGCATGGCCCATACCGCCCGTTTTTATACGGCGGAGGAAGTGGCGCGTCGCGGCATGGACAACCTGCCCGACGAGCTCGTTTCCAATCGCCACCTTATCTACAGCTCGCCGGCCACGCTGGCGTTCAACTCTCCCGGCGCGGAGGGGTTTGGCATCAAGCGTGCTGGCTTGGCAATTCCTGGCTCGGTTATGCTGCTGGTGGCACCGGGCTGTTGTGGGCGCAACACCTCGCTCGTGAGCGACATGCCCGCATACAAGGATCGCTTCTTCTACCTCAACATGGCCGAGACCGACATCGTAACCGGTCGCCACCTCAAAAAGATCCCTGCGGCGGTGGAGGAGGTCGTGGACTGTTTGCCCACACGTCCGTCTCTCGTGATGATATGCATCACCTGCGTGGACGCCTTGCTCGGTACCGACATGGAACGGGTGTGCCGTCGTGCGGAGGAGCGCGTGGGCCTGCCCGTGCGCCCCTGCTACATGTATGCCCTCACCAGAGA
The DNA here is from genome assembly GCA_902803315.1 of uncultured Coriobacteriaceae bacterium. Lineage (GTDB taxonomy): Bacteria > Actinomycetota > Coriobacteriia > Coriobacteriales > Atopobiaceae > RUG440. The sequence continues at coordinate 21,055 of CADCPM010000035.1, read as the reverse complement.
AGGGCGTAGGCCGCCCATGGTGCACGTGCGCCAAAGCCTCTACTCGCTGCTCGAGCCTAGGAGCAAGCGCCCCACCTCGGTTAACGTGCTGGGATTCTTCGCGCCACTTACGGACGACTGCGAGCTGTACGACTACCTGAGCGGCATTGGCGTAAAGGCCATACGGGAGGTTTCCCGCTGTGTGGACTTCGACGAGTTCCAGCTCATGGCCGAAGCCAACTTCAATTTGGTACTGCATCCCGAGGCGCGTTTCGCGGCTGCGGACTTGCAGGAACGCCTGGGCATTCCCTCCATCGAGCTCACGCGCCTGTATCAGATCGATCGCATTCATCGGCAGTACCAGGCGCTTGGCCAGGTGCTCGGTGCGACGTTCAACGATGCCGAAGACTACGATGTCGCGCAAGCGGCGGTGGATGCCTTCCGTACAGCGGCTCCCCATGCCAGCTTTGCCGTGGGGGAGTGTCTCAACGCCGATACCTTCGAGCTCGCGTTGGCGCTGGTGCGCTACGGCTTTGAGGTGCGCGAGGTGTTCGGTACGATTCAGGCAGAGAACTTCGTGTTCCTTCGCCGCCTTGCGGAGCTAAGCCCGGCGACGCGTGTGTACTCCAACATGGAGCCAACCATGCTCTACTACGATGCGACTACCTGCCCCGTGGACTTTGCGTTGGGCAAGGATGCTGGATGGTATCATCCCGAGGCCAAGTGCCTCGCCTGGAATGAGGACGTGCAGCCCTACGGCTACGCGGGTGTCCGTCGCCTGTTCGAGGCGCTCCTGAGCTCACTCGAAGGAGGCGATGAGGCATGAGGGGTCTTAGGAAGTATCTGACTCCGTTTGCGCCCGACCAGTCCGGTGCCGTCTCGGTGCTCTACGAGCTTGGCGGCATCGTGGTGGTGTGTGATGCGGGTGGCTGCACGGGCAACATCTGTGGCTTCGACGAGCCCCGTTGGCACACCACGCGCAGTGCCGTGTTCAGTGCTGGCCTGCGTGACATGGACGCCATTCTGGGGCGTGACGACAAGCTCGTGGCAGAGCTTGCCGACGCCGCGCATAAGATAGACGCCAACTTTGCGGCAGTGGTGGGAACGCCGGTGCCCTCGGTTATTGGCACCGACTACCGGGCGCTGCGGCGCATGGCCGAGCGAAAGTGCGAGCTGCCCGTACTTACCGTAGACACCACGGGCATGGAGCTCTATGACGTGGGGGCGTCCAAAGCCTACGTAGAGCTCTTCGATCGCCTTGCGACCGAGCGGATGGACGTGGAGCAAGGTCGCATCGGCTATTTGGGGGCCAACCCGCTTGATATGAGCTGCATTCCTCCGCTGGAGATGAGCCTTTCCTTTGACGACGTCCTTCGCGCGTCGGCAGCGCAGAAGAACGTGGTCATGGCCCCTTCGGGCTTGTCTGCTGCCAAGCTGCTGCAACGACGCTTTGGCACACCGTACTCCTTTGCCACACTTGACGACCTGCAAAGAGCTTCGCTTGCACAGGCGCTGCCGCCCGTGGAGGGAAAGCGCGTGCTGGTGGTGGACCAGCAAGTCGCCGCGGCCGCCTTACGCGAGGAACTGCTTTCGCACGGAGCGTCCGAGGTTGTCTGTGCCACGTGGTTTATGCAGGTGGACGAGCTTACGCAGGAAGGCGACGTGCACCTGCGGGAGGAGGACGACTTCGAGGAGCTTGTCTATGGGGGCGCCTTTGATGTTTTGGTGGGCGACCCCACGCTCTGGCGCATCGCTTCCCGGTTTGAGGGGCTAACCGTCGACGTGCCGCAGTTTCCCGTTTCGGGAAGAATGGGTGAGTAGCCATGGAAACGCGACGCATTCGAGCATATGGAATCGTGCAGGGCGTGGGCTTCCGACCCACGGTAGACCGTCATGCCACGACGACCGGCATCACCGGAACGGTGTGCAACAAGGGGCCGTACGTAGAGATATACGCGCAGGGCACCGATGAGCAGATCGAACGATTCCTCGAACTCTTGCACACGGAGCCGCCGCGTCGTGCGGCAATCCTCAAGCTGGACGTCAAGCCCGTGGACGACGCATCCGCATTCGATGACTTCTCCATTGTGGAGAGCGAGAAGACGGCGGGGGAGATCTTTGTGTCTCCCGACATCGCCATCTGCGACGATTGCAAGCGTGAGCTCTTTGACAAAAGCAATCGCCGCTACCTGCACCCGTTCATCAACTGCACGTGTTGCGGGCCGCGGCTTACCATCCTCGAGGCGCTACCCTACGACCGCGAGCGCACGAGCATGCGCGAGTTCCCCATGTGCGAGGCGTGCGCGCAAGAGTACTACGACCCCGCGAGCAGGCGCTACGACACGCAGCCAGTGTGCTGCAACGAATGCGGCCCGGTGGCCTATCTCGTAGACAGGCCTGAGCGCGAAGCGGCAGCCATTACAGAGTCGCGCCGTATTGTGGCGGCAGGCGGCATCGTGGCGGTTAAGGGCATTGGCGGCTTCCACCTGTGTTGCGACGCCACGAACCCCGAGGCCGTGGAGCTTCTTCGCGAGCGCAAGCGTCGCTCTTCCAAACCGTTTGCCGTAATGGCGCGCGACTTGGAGGTGGCGCGTCGCGAGTGCGAGGTCTCTGCGGTGGCCGAGGAGATCCTAACGGGACATCAGAAGCCGATCTTGCTTTTGCCCAAGCGGGCGGGCGGCAAGGTGTGCGAGGCGGTTTCGCCACATAATCCCAAGCTCGGAATCATGTTGCCCTACGCGCCGCTGCAGTTGCTGCTCTTTGACTACGACGACGGCGTCAAGATGCCCGATGTGCTTGTGATGACCAGCGCGAACGAATCGGGTGCGCCCATTTGTCGCGACGACGAGGACGCGCGTCGCGAGCTGGGCGATCTTTGCGACGCGATTCTTTCTCACGAGCGCAAGATTCGCGTGCGCGCCGACGACACGGTAATGGATCTGTTTGAAGACAAGCCCTACATGATTCGTCGCTCTCGCGGCTGGGCACCGCTGCCGTTCTTGCTCAGCGAGGACTTTGGCACACGCGTGCTTGCGACGGGAGGCGAGCTCAAGAACTCGTTTTGCTTGGGCTCGGACGGGCTGTACTATCCCTCGCCCTACATCGGAGACCTGGAGGATGTGCGCACGGTGCACGCGCTCCAGGAGACCATCGGTCGCTTTCAGACCTTGCTCGAGCTCGAGCCCGAGGTGTTGGCATGCGACTTGCATCCCAAATACAACTCCACGCTGGTGGCACACGAGCTAGCCGATCGAAGCGGCTTGCCGCTCGTGGAGGTGCAGCACCATTACGCGCATGTGGTTTCCTGTATGGCCGAGAATGACGTGCCAGACGGACAGCGAGTCATCGGCGTGTCGTTTGACGGCACCGGTTACGGCGAGGACGGTACCGTGTGGGGTGGCGAGTTCCTGCTCGCCGACTACGAGGGCTTTGAGCGTGTTGACCATGTGGCGCCGTTTGCTCAGGCGGGGGGTGACCTATCGGCCAAGGAGGGTTGGCGTGTGGCCGTGGGTCTGTTGCGTGACGTTCTGCCGCCCGACGAGGACGTCCCGGCCCTTGCCGAGCGGTTCGGACTGTGCACCGCGTCCGATGCACGTGTGGTTCTTGCCATGATCGAACGCGGTGTTAACACCGTCACGTCCACCAGTGTGGGCCGCCTGTTCGACGCGGTAAGCGCCCTCTTGGGCATCCGGAGAGAGTCCAGCTACGAGGGAGAGGCTGCCACGCAGCTGCAGTTTGCTGCCGAGCGTGCGCGTGCTGCGCTGGGAGACCCAGTGGGAAGGGAAGTCCTTCCCAAGTGGCTTATGCAAACCGACAGGCTGTTCGCGTGGCTCGTGGGCGGTCTTGTTTACGGTGCGCCCGCGGAGCATCTGGCCTATGCCTTCCACGTCGGCCTGGCCGATTTCGTGGAGATGCGATGCTGCATGGCACGCAGGCGGACGGGCGTAAACACGGTTGCGCTCACGGGCGGCTGCTTTCAGAACCTCCTGCTGCTGGAGCTTACCATCCAGCGGTTGAGGAAGCAGGGTTTTGACGTGCTCACCCACAGCTTGGTTCCCCCCAACGACGGAGGCATTGCATTGGGGCAGGCCGTGGTTGCGGCAGCGCGCTATAAGAGAATTCGAACGCAGGGCACTGCCGCTGCGAGTCATGAGGAGAGAGGAGATAGACATGTGTGTGGGTCTTTCGGCAAAGGTCGTCAGAATTCAGGATGGCATGGCCATGGTGGACGCCTCCGGCGCCAAGCGTGAGGTGTCGGTGCAGCTCATGGATGACGTCGAGCCAGGCGACTACGTTATGGTGCACGCCGGCATTGCCATCGCGAAGATTACCGACGAGGACGAGCACGAGACCGATGAGGTCATGGAGGCGTTGCTGGGATGAGCGGAGACGCAAGGCAGACGGCTGCGCAGATCGTGCAGTCCTACGACGGGCCGCCGCTGCGCATTATGGAGGTGTGCGGCACCCACACGCACGAGATCTTCCGATTGGGCATCCGCAGCTTGCTGCCGCCTCAGGTAGACCTTATTTCCGGGCCGGGTTGTCCGGTCTGCGTGACGCCGGTTGGGTTTATTGACGAGGCCCTTTGGTTGGCTGAGCACGGCGTGACCATTGCCACGTTTGGCGACTTGGTGCGTGTGCCGGGCACGGAGAGGAGCCTGGCCGACGCGCGGGCCGACGGGGCGCGGGTGCAGGTAGTGTACTCTCCGCTCGACGCTCTTTCCTATGCCAAGGAGCACGCGGACGAGCAGGTAACGTTTCTCTCGGTAGGCTTCGAGACCACGGTGCCCGCTGCGTGCTTGGTGGCCGACCAGGCGCTCGAGGAGGGTGTGAGCAACTTCAGCCTCCTTACGGCAAACAAGACGATGCCAAACGCCTATGCTGCTCTGCGGCAGAGCGCGGACGTGTTCCTGTATCCCGGACACGTGCATGCCATTACGGGCACGGCGCTGTGCGAGGAGCTAGCCGAGCAGGGTGTGAGCGGCGTGCTCGCCGGCTTTACGGCAAAGGAGCTGGTAACGGCACTTGCCGTGGCGGTTAGGAAGTCACAGGAAGGCAAGCCCTTCTTCGTGAACGCCTACCCACGCGTGGTAAGGCCGGAGGGCACGCCGGCTGCCGTCGCACTTATGGACAAGGTCATGGAGCCCGTGGATGCCGAGTGGCGCGGACTGGGTGTCATTCCTCAGTCGGGATTGCAGCTGCGCGAAGCGTACTCCGCAATTGACGCGCGCAAGAAGTTCGAGATGCCCCACATCGAGGGCAAGCCGAATCCGGCGTGTAGGTGTGGAGAGGTGCTGCAGGGTCATTGCAAGCCGAGCGACTGTCCGCTGTTTGGCAAGGTGTGCACGCCACAGCACCCCGTGGGTGCGTGCATGGTGTCAGGTGAGGGCGCCTGTTCGGCGTATTTCCAGTATGGAGGAGGTCAGCTGTGAGCAAGCAAGTGACGCTGGCGATGGGTGCCGGCGGAAAGCAGACCGCAGAGCTTATTGACAAGGTCTTTGCAAAGAGGTTCGAGAGTCCGCTCCTTACGGCCGACGACGCGGCCGTGCTCGAGCGGCCTGCAGGACGCATTGCCATGTCGACGGACGGCTTCATCGTATCGCCGTCCTTCTTTCCCGGCGGCAACATTGGCAAGCTGAGCGTTTGCGGCACGGTAAACGACCTTGCCTGCATGGGCGCGCGCCCGCTCTACCTTACCTGCGCGTTCGTTATCGAGGAGGGCTTTGACCTGGATAAGCTCGAGCAGATTGCGGATGCCATGGCAAAAACGGCTGCCGAGGCGGGCGTGACGCTGGTTGCCGGCGACACCAAGGTAGCCGGCAAAGGCCAGGTGGACGGCGTGTTTATTACCACCACGGGCGTGGGGGAGATCGTGGAGGGTGCAGCTCCCGCCGGAGCGAACGCGCGCCCCGGTGACGCGATCATCGTGACAGGCGACGTGGGACGACACGGCTGCACCATTCTGCTCGCGCGCGACGACTTTGGCATTGAGGCCAACGTGACCTCCGACTGCGCCCCGCTGTGGTCGAGCGTCGAGGCAATGCTAAACGCAAGCAAGAACATCCACGTCATCCGCGATGCCACGCGAGGCGGTGTGGGCACAGTGCTGTACGAGATCGCTTCCCAAAGCGGGGTGGGCATTTCGCTGGACGCCGCCGCAGTGCCAGTGGACCCCGCCGTGGGCGGCGTGTGCAGGATGCTGGGACTCGAGCCGCTCTACCTCGCCTGCGAAGGGCGCCTGGTGGTGATCGCGCCCAAGGACGAGGCACCTGTGTTGGTGGAGGCGCTGCGTTCGGCACCGCATTCCAAAGGCGCGGCCATCATTGGCGAGGTGACCGACGAACGTCCCGGTTGGGTGGTCATGAACACCGAGGTGGGCACGCAAACGCTGCTGCCACAACCCGGCGGTGAGCTATTGCCGCGCATCTGCTAAGAACAACGTGGTGCCCCGGTGGGGCGGCCCGATTCGGCTTCGTGCGAGTTCTGCGAAGCAGCTGTTTGAAGCCGCGAAACGAATCGGGCCGCCCCACCGGGGCACGGGCTGACGTCGTCGACGAATGAAGGAGAGACACATGCTCAGACGAATGGGACCGAGCGCAGTGCGGGCGGGCGACGCGCAGTCTGGCGCTCTCTTTCCGTCCAAACTCGAGTTCAATCCTCCCGCGCACGGCGTATGGAACATCGTACACGTGGGCATGCTCGTGCCGGAGGCGCATCAGATCTATGTGTGCGCCATCAATTGCATGCGCGGTGTGGTGCTCACGGCAGCCGAGATGGGCTTGTCGGATCGCTTCTCGTGCGTGGTCCTCAAGGAGGAGGACATTACGCGCGGGACGGTGGAGGAGGTAACGCTCGCGGGTATTGTCGACGTGCTTCACAAGCTTGAGGCGCACGGTGGCCTGCCTCCCTGCGTGATAGTCTTTCCCGTATGCACGCATCACTTCCTGGGCGTGAGCATGTCGCGGGTCTATAGCGAGCTCGAGCGCCAGTTCCCAACGGTGGATTTTGTGCGTGCCTTCATGGACCCCATCATGAAGCGCCGCATAAGCCCCGACCAGCGGCTTCGCAAGGTCATGTTCGACCCGCTGCCTAAGGTCGCTGCGGACGAGGGCGTCGTGGCCTGCCTGGGCAGTGACTTTGCGTTGGACGCGGGCTGCGAGCTGCGCGATGTGCTCAAGCGAGGAGGACGCTCTCTCGTTGAGCTGCAGGATTGTGAAACTTATGCGGACTACAAAGAGCTTGCGTGCGCGGGTACGCTGCTGTGCACCTATCCCAACGCGAGCTATGGGATCGAGAAGCTCGCGCGTCGTCTGGGGCGCAGGTACGTGTACGTGCCGTCGACGTTCTCGTACGACGAAATCCGGGGACAGTATCATCGGCTCCAGGAGGTACTTGGCACGCCGTTGCCGGACTTCGAGGGCGAAGTGGACCGATGTGAGGAGGCCCTTGAGTCTTTGCGCGCGAAGCTGCAGGGAGTGCCTATTGCCATCGACGCCGCTGCGCATCCAAGGCCGCTCGGTCTTGCGCGGCTGCTCCTGGAGCACGGGTTGCTGGTAACCGAGGTCTACTTGGATGCCGTAAGCCCGGAGGAGGAGGGTGAGCTGGCATGGCTCCGAGAGCATGCGGCGAACGTGGAGCTTCGTTCCATCATCCTTCCCCAAATGCGCGTGGCATCGAGGGAGCGAGAGGCTGAGGTGTTGGCCATTGGCCAGAAGGCGGCATGGTTTACGGGCACCTCCCATTTCGTGAACCTCGTGGAAGGGGGAGGACTCTGGGGCTTTGCCGGGATTCGCGGCATGGCATCGCTTATGGAGGAAGCCTGGGCATACAAGAAGGACGCCCGCGACCTTGTTCCCCGCAAAGGTCTTGGATGTACGAGTTGCTTTTAGGGCACTGGAGGCACTGGAGGTTCCATGAATAGGACCAATCGCATACTGCCAGTTTATGCGGGCGACGTGTCGGGCGCGGCTTCTGCACTGTTTGAGCTGGGCGGCATGGTTGTTATACACGACCCGTCGGGATGCAACTCCACCTACAACACGCACGACGAGACTCGTTGGTACGACCAAGACAGCCTCATCTTCATAACGGGCCTTATGGAGCGCGACGCCATTTTGGGTAACGACAACAAGCTCGTGGACGATGTCGTAGACGCTGCGCTTGAGCTGCACCCACGGTTCGTGGCACTGTGCAACTCGCCGGTCCCCTTCATAAGCGGTACCGACTTTCCGGCGCTCTGCAAGCTCATCGAGCGGCGCTGCGGTATACCTTGCTTCTATGTGTCCACCAACGGCATGCATGACTATAGCGTGGGTGCCTCAAACGCCTTCGTAGCGCTGGCGCAACGATTCGTGGAGCCGGCCCAGTCACGTGAGGCCGCGCTCAACATCCTTGGCGTCACGCCGTTGGACTTCCATCAGCCGGGTGCCGCGGACGAGCTTCGGGCCTTTGCCGAACGGGCGGGGTTTGAGGTCGTTTCGAGTTGGGCCATGGGATCTTGCCTGGATGAGCTCGCAAGTGCGGCGAAGGCAGGCGTGAACCTCGTGGTCTCGGCTGCGGGATTGCGTGCGGCAAAGGTGTTGCGCGAGCGATTTGGCACGCCTTACGTGGTGGGTACGCCCTATGCGTCCGGGATGGCCTTGAAGACATTCGCAGTCAAGCTTGCGGAGGCACTCCATCGGTCGGCAAGGCTCGGGGATTGCGCCTGGCCATGCTGCGACGCCCGTACGCCTGCGCCGAATGGCGCACGCTGCATAGTCGCAGAGCCGGTTGCCGCGGGGTCGCGCGCGGCTGAAGAGGAGCTCGCATATGGCTTGACCTCGAGGGTCATATGCCCATTGGAGACCGACGCCTCGTTGACGCTGCCCTCCGATACGCTAGCATACGGCGAGGAGGAGCTGGAGGTGGCCCTAAGCGCCGCCGAGGTCGTAGTGGCAGACGCACTCTACGCACCGGTTTGTCCCGCGGTCGCACGGCTTGAGCCTTGGCCTCACCTTGCCTTCTCGGGCAGGAACTGTTACGGACAGCAAACGGCAAAGAGGTGAGGACATGGCACGAGGGCGAGAGAGCGATTCATCGGCTCTTGCGAAGCCAGTCGTGGTGGTGCTTCTTGCCACGGCGAGCTGTGCGCTGTGGGGGAGTGCGTTCGCTGCGGTAAAGACGGGATACGACCTCTTCCAGATTCCGTCCAATAGCCCTGCGGGACAGTTGCTCTTTGCGGGCATGCGCTTTACGCTTGCGGGCCTCTTCGTGTTGCTTGGAACTGCGGTTGTGCGAAGGCGCGTTCCGCTTCCCACCAAAGCCGATCTTGTGCCCATAGCGCTTTTGGGTCTCTCGCAAACTACGCTGCAGTACGCGCCGTTCTACATTGGGCTTGCGCATGCTTCCGGAACCAATGCGTCGCTTGTGCAGGGCACCTCCGCGTTTGTGCAGGTCGCGTTGGCCACGCTTGTGTTCAAGCAAGAGCGTCTTACAACGCGCAAGCTCGTAGGATGTCTTATGGGCATTTGCGGCGTCGTTTTGGTAACGCTGCGTGGTGGTGGTGCTACGGGCTCGTGGTCGCTCATGGGAGAGGGCTTGGTGTTCGCTTCGGTGGTTGCGGGCGGGTGCGCCGCATGCTTGATGCGCGGATATGGCTCGGGCGGCGATCCCCTCCTGCTTACGGGATGGCAGTTTGTGCTGGGCGGACTGGCGCTTGCGGGCATAGGCCTGGCGTTGGGAGGCCGCCTGGGATCGGTCTCCGTGCAGGCATTTGGCGTCTTGGCATATTTGGGCATGCTCTCTGCAGTGGCGTTTTCGCTTTGGTCGATGCTGCTCAAGCACAACCCCGTGTCGCGTGTGGCGGTCTTTCGACCCACCATTCCAATCTTTGGTGTGATATTCTCGGTCATCGTCCTTGGAGAGGTCATACCCACAACGCAACTGCCCGCATTGGTGGCTGCCCTGGCACTTATTGTGGTGGGTACCGTGGTTGTGAATAAGGAGTAAGTGCTACCCTAGGGTAGACGTTCATATTTTGGGAGGGAGAACAACACATGAAGTACTTGCTGCTCGTAAGCCATGCCGGGCTGGCGCAGGGAATCGAAGGTGCGATGGAGATGTTGCTTGGCTCGCGTTCGTTCGTGCTTGCATGCGGTATGGAGGACGGTATGTCCCCAGACGCATACCGCACGCTGCTTTCGCAGATCATAGCCCCTGTGACGTCTGAGGATGAGGTTGTGGTCCTCGCCGATATCGCGGGCGGATCTCCGCTTAAGAACGCGCTCGTAGCTTTGGATGACAAGGGCTTGGGCGAGAACGTCGTCGTGTTCGGAGGCGTCAACCTGCCCATGGCCATATCGGCTTGCATGGGTATCGATGACGGCTTGCCGCTCGATGCCATTCGCGATGCGATGCTCTCCGAGGGGTCGCAGGCCGTGCGGCAGTTGTAGCAAAACAGGTAACGCATTCCCATCAAGGAGGCACAATGCAGAATAGGTTTATTGGCGCGGGAGCTTTTGTCTGCGCAGCCATGCTTTCGCTCTCGCTCGTTGGCTGTGGCTCGCAATCGAGCAGTAGCAGCACACAGTCCGCAAGCTCAGAGGTGGAGCAGAGCGTTCACAATGCCAAGGACCCAACGGCAAACGGTCGCATTGACGCGTCGAATACGGGCAAGCAGGTAGCCACCTACCACGGTGCCAAATACATAACGAGCGACGCCACGGCCGACCAGACGACCGATAATATGGGTGTACAGGAAATATGCGTAGTGCATCAGCCTGAGTCGTGGAAGAGCATCTCGTCCATTGGCTGGGACCGCAATAGCATCTCATACGCGAGTGTTTCCATGCCGTGGGGAGAGGCGTCGTATCGCTACGAATACGCCAACGACGCGGGTGCTCCTCAGGAGATGCAGGAGTGGAGCCGTACGAACGAGCAGAACTACTTCTCGGGCATGGAAAACGTACAACACATGGATGTGAACGGGCGATCGGTCGGCTATGTGTTCGACAACTCCGGCGAGGATTCCGGCGCCATGGGCATAGAGGATCTGGAGGCCCAGGCGATGGGCGTACAGGAGGGATCGTCTGTCCGTACGATATCGGTGTATACCTACGAACAGCGCGGTGACAAATGCTCGCTGCTCATAACGGCAACCTATAACGTAAACAGCGACGCGGACTTTAACCCCAGTGCGGAGCAGATGGTGCAGGAAGCCTATGCGCCTCTCGAATTTGCGCAAAAGGACGCTAACGTGGACGCGGCCTCATTCCTTTCCGACCTGGTTATAACAAACGGCGAGGGCAATCATGAGCTTACGATCAAGAGAAACGGAAGCGCCCTCATGTCGTATATGGAGCATTCGGTCGCCTTATTGGACAATGCGCAGAATGACTCGCTTATACCCGTGATGACCTTTGACTTTGCAACGAGTGAGCCTGTGCCAGAGGGTGCAGGGGAGTATAACGTAGGCGAGAGGGTGGTAAGGGCCGTCGAAGAGACCACCGTGCTGGAGGGTGAGGAAGGCGCCATTGAGGAACGCTCCGTCCATGCGTGGTTAGACATAGACGGCACCACGCTGTATGTCGACGCCAACATGAAGGACGGCGAACTCGTTGAGGATGCGCTCACCCGTCTGATCGCAGACAGGATCGCCTAGGAAGTGGGGCCAGGTATTAAAGGGATTGCAGCCCAAACCCCCGCGCCACGCCGCCCCGCAAGCGGCGACTCACGAAGTGAGCGAGCGAAGCGAGCGCGGAGCCGCACGCGGGGCGGCATGGCGCGGGGGTTTGGGCTGTGGCCGTCGTTTACGCGTCCCGCAAGCGGCGACTCACGAAGTGAGCGAGCGAAGCGAGCGCGGAGCCGCACGCGGGGACGGCGTGGGTGCGGTGATGCGGGCAGCGCCCAAAGGCTGTCTGAGCACAGCGTTGTTTTTCAAAGCTCAACAAGCAAAGGCTCTTGTCGTATTATTGTTCGGAATCAAAGGTATCGAAAGAGGGGAGGCCTATGGCCCTCACACAAGACGACGTGCGCGGCATTGCCGACTATGCGCGTATCGCTCTCACGGAAGAGGAGTTGGAGGAGATGTGCGCCTATATGAACGAGGCCATCGATCTGCTTCAACCGATTCGTGAGTATGACTTGGAAGGCGTGGAGCCTACGTTCCATCCCATAGGAGACCTGTCAAACGTAATGGCCGGGGACGTGCAAAACGCCCATGGCCGGTCGCTTGACTTGGACGTGGCACTTTCGAATGCGGGCGCGAAGCAAGGACGTTCCTTCCGAGTTCCCTCCATTCTGGGTGAAGAGGGGGGCGATCGCTAATGGCCAACATCGATCAGCTCTCCGCACGACAAATCGCGGCAGGCATTGCTGCAGGCGATTTTTCGGCGACGGAAGTGGCGCGCGCTACGCTTGACGCCATCGACGTCCGTGAGGACGGGGTTCAGGCCTTCCTCCAGGTAAGCGCCGATCTCGCGTTGGAGGCTGCCGCAAAAACCGACGCGCGCCGTGCCGCAGGAGAGGAGCTTGGGCCTCTTGCTGGCGTCCCAGTTGCGTTTAAGGACAATATGCACCTTATTGGCACGCGTACCACCTGTGCCTCTCGTATGTTGGAGAACTACGAGTCAACCTTTACCGCAACCTGCGTACAGCGCATGATCTGCGCAGGAGCGACGCCGGTGGGCAAAACGAACATGGACGAGTTCGCATTTGGCTCGTCCACGGAGTCGAGTGCTTTCCACCGTACCAACAATCCGTGGGATACAAGCCGTGTGCCTGGTGGGTCATCGGGTGGCAGTGCTGCCGCTGTTGCCGCGGGTGAGGTAACGCTTTCGCTGGGGTCCGACACCGGCGGCTCCATTCGCCAGCCTGCAAGCTTTTGTGGCGTGGTTGGTCTGAAGCCCACGTACGGCGCGGTGAGTCGCTACGGCGTGGTCGCATTTGGCTCGTCGCTCGACCAGGTTGGTCCCTTTGGCCGTTCCGTCGAGGATGTGGCGCTCGCGATGAACGCGTTGGTTGCCGGTGGCCGCGACACGCTTGACTCCACCTCGCAGGAACTTCCCGTGGACTTTGTCGCCCAGCTCGAGGATTCGGCGGAGGGCATGCGTGTGGGAATAATTCCCGCGCTCATGGAGCATGAGGGGCTTTCTGCGGAGGTTCGTGCCGGCTTAGGCAGGGCACGCGCCGCGCTGGAAGACCAAGGGGTGCAAATCGTGGAGGTTGATTTGCCCAACATGGCCTCTGCGATTGCAGCCTACTACGTAATTGGTCCGTCCGAGGCCTTCTCCAACCTCGCTCGCTTTGATGGCGTCCGCTTTGGTTACCAGGAGCCTGGCTGCGCAACGCTTGCCGAGCAAACGGCGCTTAGCCGTGCGCATGGCTTTGGCGCCGAGGCAAAGCGACGCCAGATGTTGGGGGCATACCTGCTCGCGGCGGGCGTGTATGACAAGTACTACTATCCCGCGCAGCAGGTTCGTACGCTCATAACGCAGGACTATCGCAACGCATACCAATCGTGCGACGCCATTATGCTGCCCTGCGCTCCTACGACGGCATGGCGCTTTGGCGAAGTGAGCGATCCCACGCAGATGTATGCGTCGGACCTGTTTACCATCTCCAACAACATTGCCGGAAATGGTGGCGTTAGCGTGCCAGTGGGTAGGGAGGAAGGAACGGGAATGCCGCTTGCCGTGCAGCTGCAGGGACCGGCGTTTGCCGACCACACCCTCTTGCGCGTGGCGCGAGCGGTGGAGCGTGGCATTGCCGGTACGGATGCGTTTGTGCCGGGCACCGTTGCGCCTGCGTTCGTTGGGAAGGGAGGTGAGCTGGCATGAAGAAGCTCCAAGAGGTCTTGCGCGACTGGGAGGCGGTAATCGGACTTGAGGTTCATACCGAGCTCACGACGCTCGAGACCAAGATGTTCTGCGATTGCAAGCTGAGCCACGACGACGAACCCAATACCAACGTGTGCCCCGTGTGCCTGGGCATGCCAGGTGCACTGCCGGTTCCCAATAAAAAGGCTATCGAATCAATCGTGATGGCTGGCCTTGCCACCAACTGCGAGATTCAGCCGCGCTCTTATTTCTATCGCAAGCATTACTTCTATCCCGACATGTCCAAGAACTACCAAACCACGCAGGGCCCGGTTGCCTTTTGCATGCATGGGCACCTGGACTTGGAGGTCTCGGGTCAGGGTGCCAAGGAACGTCCGGACTCCACGGTGGAAAAGGATGCGCAAGGCTCTTACGTGGCACCCATTCGCATCCTGCGCATTCACATGGAGGAAGACGCCGCCAAGATGGTTCACGTGGGTGGCGGAGAAGGTCGCATTGGGGGTGCCAGCGAGAGTCTGATTGACTACAACCGCTGCGGTACGCCGCTCATCGAGCTGGTAACCGAGCCAGACTTGCGTACGCCGGAAGAGGCGCGTCTGTTTATGGAGAAGCTTCGTCAGACGTTCCTCACGCTGGGCATATCCGATTGCTCGCTTGAGGCTGGATCCATGCGTTGCGACGGTAACGTGAGCATACGGAGGCGCGGCACCACCGAATTCGGCACCAAGACCGAGATGAAGAACATCAACTCGTTCAAGTCCTTGCATGACGCCCTTGAGTACGAGATCTGCCGTCAGGCGGAGGTGCTCGAGGAGGGCGGCATCGTGTATCAGGAGACGCGCCATTGGGAGCCGAGCAAGCGTCGCACGGTTGTTATGCGCGTAAAGGAGACTGCGGACGACTATCGCATGTACCCCGACCCCGACCTCGCGCCCTTTGACCTTTCCGACGAGTTCGTGCAAAGCTGTCGCGAGCGCGTGCCCGAATTGCCCGATGCCAAGCGCGATCGCTATGTACAGACGCATGGTCTCAAGCGTACGGACGCAAGCCAGATTGCCGGCGACCCAGCGGTTGCGCGTTTCTTCGAAGAGGCCATAACGTATGCACCCAAGGCTGTGCAGACGATCGCCAACGTGGTGGTAAACCTCGTGCCTGCGACGACTGCCGTTACGGCGGCCCAGGTTGCGAGCCTTTCAAGCCTGCTCGCAGAGGACGCCATTACCTTCGCCCAGGCTCGAGAAGTGCTCGAGCTCGTTGATGGCACGAACGACGATCCGCAGAAGGTCGTCGATGAGCGTGGCATGCGCCAGAGCACCGATACGAATGCCCTTGCCGCCACCGTTGAGGAAGTGCTCGCACGCTGCACCGATCAGGTGAGGCAGTATAAGGAAGGCAATAAGAAGGTCGTCGGCTTCTTGGTGGGTCAGTGCATGAAGGCGTCACGTGGCACTGGCAATCCCAAGCTGTTCAACCAGCTGCTACGCCAGAGGCTCGAGGAGTAGGGGCCGCGGGAAAGTGCCCTGGAACACCTCAGTAAAGGACAGGCCCCGAGTTGCGATTCAAAAAGCAACTCGGGGCCTGTTCTCAAATCTAGTTAAAGGGAATCCGATTGGATCGGCAGCCTTACTCGTTGTCTTCCAAGTCCACGATGGCAAGCGTCTTGCCAAGCGGTGCGAGAAGCTTGAGCAGCGTGTTGATCTGTGGCGAAATCTCGCAACCCTCTATGCGGCTGATAACCGACTGACGAATGCCAGCGGCGTCGCCGAGACGTGTTTGCGAGAAGGAGGCGCCACGACGTATTTCCGAGAGGCTCTTGAGCAAGCGGCGCTTCTCTTCTTCCACATAATTGGCGTCCTCGCCCTTGGAGAGAAGCTCGTCCGCGCTGATGGCATTTCCTTGCCCCAACTCGATGTGCGATCCATCGTCGCTCAGATTGATTTCGGGCAGTGGCTTATCGTTGCTTATGCCCAAGTCCTGAGGCAAATACCGCTTGGAAACGCCGTTGTCAAACCATATGACAATACGCTTATCACTTACCGGTATAGCTGCAATTATGCTGGTACTCATGCTCTCCCTCGCTCATCCTAAAGGTCGTTCGCAGTTCGTGCGCGACCGCATTAGGCCTTCGTAAACACGTTACGTATCGAACCGATTATAGAATACTTTCCATTTTCATGTGCTCACATTTGCCGATATTTTGCCGATGCACACAAATCTCCATCCCGAATAAGTTGTACCGTTTAAAATTCATGCATGTAACACGCCTATATTGATTAAACAGTTCGATTTTTAGGCATATGAAACGATGTTTTTTACCAAAGTAAAGTTGACAATATTGCATATCTGTCAATAATACGAAAACTAGTATACAAGCGCATTGGCAAATATGCAGTAATCAACAGGGATTCATTCAAATCTTTAAAAGAGATATGCATTTTTGGGATTTCTGTCGATGCGACTCAGCTTTATGGTGGCCGCAATAAGCCAAGCAAGGAAACTGCACGTAATCGTGGTCGTTCATGTATCGACTCAGGCAGGCGAGGGGCGGGGCGTGAGAGGCTCTGCGTGCGTAGTTCGCACGGCGACACGAGATGGCGAGGGAGGGCCGGCAGTCACCGTGCTCAAACAGCGCTGCGCGAACTGCGCGCGGTGACAGCCGGCCCTCCCTCGCCTACGGTGCTGTAATTTGAATGTGATGCTTCTCCTACTACTCGGCTTGGCTCAGTGAGGCGGAGTCATGGACAATCTGGCAAAGTCGTGCGATATAGCGCTCGAGGAGAGGGCTAGGCTTGCGCTCGCGGTGCGTCAAATAACCAACCCGCATGCGCTCGGTAGTCTTTAGGGGGATGGAGACGATTCCCGCCTGCATCTCGTCGGCAAGCACACCAGTGGACAACAGATAGCCATTGTGGTGGGTGAGCAAGCTTGTTATGGTCCCTCGATCGGACACGCGAATCAGGCGGCTATGTGGTAGGAACGAGAGGGGCTCTTCCGAAAAATAAAAGGAGTTCTGCGTGCCTTGCTCGAAGGTGAGGTAGGGCCATTCTTCCAGTTCCTCTGGCTCGATGATGGTGTGGTTGGCAAGAGGGTGACGCTCTCCCACAAATACGTGTATCCCCGCCTCGAATAGGGGAGTGAAGTGCAAATTTGCATCGTGTATGGCCTTCTCAAGAACGCGCTTGTTAAAGTCATCCAAATAGAGGATGCCAATCTCGCTGCGAAAGCTCCCCACGTCCTCGATGATCTGTCCCGTGGAGGTCTCGCGCATAATAAACTCGTATTCGTCTGCCCCACATTCCTGTATAACGTCTATGAATGCCTGGACGGAGAAGGCGTAATGCTGTGCCGAAACGGCAAGTCGCGTACGAGAGGAACCTCCCTTGGCGTAGCGACTCTCCAGCATATCGGCCTGTACCACAACCTCGCGTGCATAGCCCAAGAGCTCGATGCCGTCACTGGTGAGCGTGACTCCACGGTTTGAGCGCTGGAAAATGGTGATGTCGAGCTCCCGCTCGAGGTCACGAATTGCGGTGGAAAGGTTCGATTGGCTGGCATAGAGGTTATATGCTGCGGCATTGATTGACCCATGCTCTGCAATGGCAATAAGGTAGCGCAACTGTTGTAAGGTCATGTTGCTCCCAATTCCTCGCGTTGTTCATGCGTATGTCTATCATATTATCGTTTATGGATTGAGATGGTGTTGGCCGATGGCGGGATACCATCCAAACGGAGCGGACGAAGCCATGGCACCTGGATAACATAACATTACTGTATAGCAAACGTTAGTTGTGTAGAACAATGCTGCGTGCTAGGCTTTGCGATATCGATCGAGAGGAGAGGCTGTGGCTACCGATGTTAGAAATCTCACTGGCTCCATTGTGGCGCTCGTGACACCGTTTAAGGAAAATGGTGAGGTTGACTTTGCAGCGTTGGACCGTCTTGTAGACTTTCACTTGGAAAATGGCACGGACGGCATTCTGATGCTGGGTACCACGGGCGAGTCGTGCACCATGACCGACGCCGAGGACGTTGCCGTTGCCCAGCACGTGGTCAATCGCGTAGATGGAGCGATCCCCATTATTGGCGGTGCGGGGTCCAATTCCACGGAGGAGAGCCTTAGCAAGGCCAAAGGCCTCCAGATGGTTGGCTGCGACGCGTTGCTGCTGATTACTCCCTACTACAACAAGTCTAACGAGGAGGGAATCTACAGGCACTTTACCAACGTGCTCGATCAGACCGAAATCCCCTCCATCCTCTACAACATTCCAGGACGCACGGGCTGCTCCATCAGCGAGCAAAACGTCGTTCGCCTGGCAGCGCACCCAAACGTCATGGGCATAAAGGAAGCTTCGGGTTCCATTGCGTACGCAACAAGCGTAGCGCGCCACCTTTCCGATGACTTCCGTATGTATTCTGGCAACGACGACATGATCGTACCCATGCTTTCGCTTGGCGGGTCGGGCGTAATAAGCGTGTGGGCAAACGTGCAGCCGCAGCTGTGCCATGATCTTGTGGCGAGCTACCTCGCGGGCGACTATCAGAAGTCGCTTCGCATGCAGCTCGATGGCCTTGATCTTGTACATGCGCTGTTTAGTGAGGTCAATCCAATCCCCGTTAAGGCTGCGCTTGCCATGATGGGCCTAATCGAAGAGACCTATCGCATGCCTCTGTACCCCATGGCCGCAAACACGCGCGCCAATTTGGAGAAGGTCATGAAGGAGGCTGGTCTGATTGGCTAAGGTGTATGTGGTTGGCGCCAATGGCCGCATGGGCAAGCTCATATGCGAATTGGTTTGTGAGACGGACGGACTCGAGCTCGCCGGAAAGTTCGATGTGGACAACATCGAGCAGTTAGACGAGGTGGCTCCAGCGGCAGATCTCGTAATCGACTTTTCGCAGCCAGCGGCCTTGTCGCATGTTGTGGCTTTTGTGCGTCGCACGGGCGCTGCCTTGGTATGCGGTACGACCGGCTTGAGTCAGGACGACCTGGCGCAGATTCAGTCGCTGGGAAGTCAGGCGCGCGTGGTGTGGTCCTCCAACTATTCAATAGGCGTTGCAGTGCTGCGCAGGCTCTCGGTGGAGGCGGCCCACGCCCTTAAGGACTGGGACATAGAGATCGTCGAGACGCATCACAAGATGAAGCTGGACGCACCCTCGGGCACCGCAAAGACAATTGCGGAGCAGGTGGGCGATGAGGTTGGGCGTCCCATTCTCGCTCATTCCATGCGTGGCGGAACGGTCGCCGGCACTCACGAGGTTCACTTCTTCGGCACCGACGAAGAGATTACGTTTACGCACAGGGCGACGAGCCGTCGAATATTCGTAGCAGGGGCGGTGGAGTGCGGCAAGCGGTTGCTGACCGTAGAGCCGGGCTTCTATACGTTCGACGACCTGATGTTCTAACGTATGCCAAGCGATGGGGACACCCGCCCCTCTTTCGAGGGGGAGTACCCCTAACCCTAAAGCTGATCCCAACCCCTCCGGGGATGCTGGAAAGCAAGCCATGCGAGTTCGCGGAGCGCCTCGGGCAGACGGGACGGGGCGGGACGAGCTCCGCGGGCGCAGTTCGCGCAGCGCTGTTTGAGCACGCGGAGCCTCTCCCGCCCCGTCCCGTCCGTCCGAGGCTGCGTAGCGCTATTCGAGCATGGCTTGCTTTCCAGCATCCCCTCGCGGATTTGACTCAGGTTTAGGGTCGGGGGAGTATCCCTTTTGCCTGTGCGTGCTTGCGCGAAGCGTGGCACTTGTCTTATTCTAGAGCGCAGTTATTATCGGTGAATCGAGGGAGCCATGGGCAGAGCTATTAAGCGGCTGATTCCGCTGTGGATCTCATACATTATTCTCTTTGGCCTGTCTGCGCTTGGTCCGGTGCTCTCGCGCTATGGTGGCATTGGCAGGGGGCATTGGGTGTTCCTGTTCCTCATGCCGTTTGCGATCGGTAGCGTTCCCTACAGCTTTATTATGGGCGAAATCGTGCAGCATCGTACGCGCGCCACTGGGCGCGTGGCGTGGCGGTGGGGCCTTTTCCATGTTGTTGTCGTATACGCGATCTTTATTGTGGGAATCTTCGACATGCTCTTGGAAACGAGCGACATCCTGTACTACATCGTGTGGCTTGCGCCCTCCATCGCCTCGGGACTCTTCTTTGTTCTGGGTATGCTGATCATGCGCGTCGAGCAATCTCATTCCGACGCACGCTACGGTGTTGAGGTGAGCCGTGGCGACCCATGGGCGTCATTCTTCGACCTTCAATGGGAAGAGGACTCTCCGCGCGTTATGAACGCCGGCAGCGAGCACGATTCTGAGCCACGCCCCAGACGTCGGGTATTTCGCCGCAAGCAGGCGGATCAGGAATCTGCGGAATAAATGATGCGAAGGGGCTCTTCCTAAGAGCCCCTTCGTCTATTAAACTATAATGTCTCCAGTTATTCATATATGTATGACTGGGAGGTCAACATGGCTAATCGTTTTGTGCTCAACAACATTTCGTATCACGGTAAGGGCGCCATCGCCGAGGTGCCGGGCGAGATTTCGCGTCGCGGCTACAAGAAGGCGTTTGTTGCCTCCGATCCGGACCTCGTTAAGTTTGGCGTTACCACCAAGGTTACCGATCTCTTGGACGAGGCTGGCATTGCCTGGGAGCTCTTCTCGGACATTAAGCCCAACCCCACCATCAAGAACGTCCAGGACGGCGTGGCGGCCTTTAAGTCCTCTGGCGCAGACTGCATCGTAGCCGTAGGCGGCGGAAGCGCCATGGATACCGCCAAGGGCATTGGCATCATTGCCGAGAACCCCGAGTTCGCCGACGTGGTGAGCCTTGAGGGTGTTGCCGACACGAAGAACCACGCCACCTTTACCATCGCCGTTGCCACCACCGCCGGCACCGCGGCCGAGGTTACCATCAACTACGTCGTGACCGATCCCGAGAAGGAGCGCAAGTTCGTGTGCGTGGACGTGAACGACATCCCCGACGTGGCCGTCGTCGACCCCGACATGATGGCTTCCATGCCCGCCGGCCTTACCGCAGCTACCGGCATGGATGCCCTTACCCACGCTATCGAGGGCTATACGACCCGTGGCGCATGGCAGCTTTCCGACATGTTCCATCTCGAGGCAATCCGCACCATTGCCGCCAATCTGCGTGATTCCTACGCCGAGGCCAAGAGCGGCGAGCCTGGCAGTGGCCGCGAGGGCATGGCCCTTGGCCAATACATTGCCGGCATGGGCTTCTCCAACGTGGGCCTGGGCATCGATCACGCCATGGC
>CADCPM010000034.1 GCA_902803315.1 uncultured Coriobacteriaceae bacterium | reverse complement strand
GGGGCCAGGCAATGGGGATACTCCCCTTTGCCTGGTACCAGGCAAAGGGGAGTATCCCCATTGCCTGGCCCTAGCGCACCGCAAAGGCACGCGCGACGTCGCCGGCGATGCGCCACGGCAGCGGACGCAGCTCCCGGTCGGCAATGCGAATCTGCTCACGGATGGCGATGCCCTGCGGACAGTGCTTCTCACACTTGCCACACCCCACGCACTGTCGCGCGAACGCCTTTTCCTTGCGAAGCGACACCGTCTGCCAATACTCTTGTCGCCCAGAGCTCTTTCCCTCGGTATACATGTGGTTGTAGCAGCGGAACAGCGCCGGGATGTCCACGCCTTTCGGGCAGGGCATGCAATAGCCGCACCCCGTGCAGCCCACGCGCATGGTTGCCTGGATGGCCTCTCGCACCCGCTCGATCGTGGCAAAGTCCTCGTCGGTGAACGTGCCCTGCTTTGCCTCGCTTGCCACGCGGCAGTTTTGCTCCACCATCTCCAGGGTGTTCATGCCGCTGAGCACGCACGTGACCTCCGGCTGGTCCCAGAGCCAGCGCAACGCCCATTCGGCCGCCGACCACGAGCGCCCGCTTTGATCGAGCGCCTCCTGCGCGGCACCAGGTAGCTCCACCAGCTTGCCGCCTCGCAGCGGCTCCATGATGATTACGGGAATGCCCTTCTTGGCAGCCGCCTGAAGGCCACGCCGCCCCGCCTGGGTGTTCTCATCCAGATAGTTGTACTGAATCTGACAGAAGTCCCAGTCGTAGGCATCCAGCACCTGCAGGAACAGCTCGGTGCTCCCATGGAACGAGAAGCCGATGTTTCGGATGGCACCCGACTCCTTCTTGCGGGCGATCCAGTCCTCGATTCCCATGGCGCAAAGGTTCTCCCACTGGCGAACGTCGGTGACCATGTGCATGAGGTAGTAGTCCACCCAGTCCGTCTGCAGGCGCCGCAGCTCCTCGTCGAAGTACTTGTCTATGGCCGAGCTCTTGCGTACGAGGTACTGCGGCAGCTTGGTGGCAATCTTCACTTTGTTTCGACAACCGTTGTTCTGGAGCACCTTGCCCAGCAGCTCCTCGCTGCCTGGGTACAAATACGCCGTGTCGAAGTAGTTGACGCCCAGGTCTATGGCGCGCAGAATCTGCTCCTCAGCCGCCTCGTAGTCCAAGGAGCTTCCCTTGCGCTCGAAGCGCATGCAGCCAAAGCCCAAAAGCGATATGGGCTCACCCGCACGATCGTTACGATATCGCATGTCTTGTCCTCTCTTGCCTTGTCTTAGCACATCGTAGCATGGTCGCACCAACCAGACGCCCATTCGCACGAAATACGAGTACCATGGGTACCGTCACGTTCCTTCTACGCGAAAGGAGAAGCATTATGCTATGCCCTTATTGCGGCAAGAACAATCCGCCTGGCGCAAGGTTTTGCACAGAATGCGGAGGCGCGCTTAACGCCAAGCCCAATGTGCAGACGCCTCCCGTTCCCGGACAAACGCAGACGCCTCCCATACCCGGACAAGGCACGCAGCAAAACGCCAGCCAGGCTTCGAACACAACGGAGACAACGACGCAGACCACCTCAAAGAGGAGAGGCCCTGCCATACTCGTTGGCGTTATTGCGGCCATTACGGCTGTTATGATCGTAACGGTAGTAACCGTCGTGTCGTGCAGCATCGTCGGCAGCGGCATTGGCGGCGGCATTGGCGCGCGAAAACATGGCGTCGTATTTACCATAAACATCTCTGGCGGCTACGACAACAAATCCTCGCGCATTCCCGTGCAGATTACCGGGACCGACAAGAGCGGAAACGCAGTGGACGAGACCATATTCTTGGCGTATTCCGGCGTGGACGTAGAGCTCCCAGAGGGAAGCTATGAGGCAAAGGTCCTTGGCTCCCCCATCTCATCAACGGGGACGATCTATAAGGTTCCCAGCTACGTGGCCTCCTTCGAGGTTGGTCCGGGGCTCGACGCGGGAGAGGATTACCATTTGCCCTACAACAAGGCTTTTTCGTTTGTGGCCATAAACCCCAAGGACCTCACCGACGAACAGGTGAAAGACGCCATTGCGTGGGCACGCAAGGACGAGCAGTCGGGAGCCGACGTGGGACAGTTGGAGAAAGCCATCGAGAAGAGCCGAGGTAGCGCTAAAGACAACGGCGGCGATAGCAGCAGTAGCAGTAGCAGTAGCAGTAGCAGCAGCAGCAGCAGTAGCAGTAGCAGCAGCAGTAGCAGCAGCAGTAGCAGCAGCAGTAGCAGCAAATGACCGTCCCTTAGCCAGGCCTCGATTACAATTGAGATGTACGCCCAGAATAAGGAGGAGGAAGAATGGCAATCCATGCAGCAACCCCAGCCACCGGGGGCGACCACTACATTGCACCGCAGGAGCGCGACGGCGACAGCTCGGTCGTCTACCTTACCCGCGACCTCAGCGCCGACGGCCTTCGCAAGGCCTTTGCCAAGGTCGCTGACAAGCTCGATGGTCGCGTGGCCATCAAGCTCCACACCGGCGAGAAGGACGGCCCCAACATCATCCCTCGTCCTTGGGTCGCCGAGCTCGTGGAAAAGGACCTGCCCGAGGCAAAAATCGTGGAGACCAACACCTACTACGTTGGCGACCGCGACACCACCGAAAAGCACCGCGAGACCATAGCCCACAACGGTTGGACCTTCTGTCCGGTAGACATTACCGACGAGAACGGCTACATCGAGTGGCCGGTTGATGGTGGCAAGTGGTTTGACACCATGGCTGTGGGCGCCAACCTTGCGAACTACGATTCGATGCTCACCCTCACCCACTTCAAGGGCCACATGATGGGCGGCTTTGGCGGCTCCAACAAGAACCTCGGAATCGGCTGCGCCTCTGGCAAGGAGGGCAAGAAGTGGATCCACGCCCAAACGTCGGACAACGGCGCATCGTGGGGCGCACAGTGGTCGGTTGCCAACGAAGAGCTCATGGAGAAGATCACCGAGTCCACCAAGGCGACCATCGACCACTTTGGCGAGCGCATCGTATACATCAACGTGCTGCGCAACATGAGCGTGAGCTGCGACTGTGAGGGCACCGCCGCCCAGCCGGTCGTAACCCCCAACGTGGGCATCCTCGTTTCCACCGACATCTGCGCCATCGATTCGGCGAGCGTGGACCTTGTGGTTGCCATGACCGACGCCGGCCTCGTGCACAACCACGACCTCGTGGAACGCATGACCAGCCGCCACGGCTTCCGTCAGCTCGAGTACATGCACGAGCTGGGCATGGGCAACTGGCGCTATACGCTTCTGGATCTTGACAACGACGAGGCTGAGGTAAGCCTGACCGACGCCGTGTCGCACGTCGTCCCGTTTGCGGGATAAGGTCACTCATTAAAAGGCCCATCCTCCCACCGAGCCACACAGGGAGGATGGGTCTTTTTTCGCTCTACACTACTTGAGGCGTATCGCAATTCAGACACAAAGAGCTCGCGTACCTCGCGCTACGTCAGACCGCCGTCCGCATCCTTCTGCGCCAGGAACTCCCCAAACAGGGGAAGGTCGAAGCCCACGTATCCGCGTCTGCGCTCGCCTATGATACCCTGCCTCAGCATACGCTTGCGGTATGTGCCCGCATACGCACGCGACTTGCCCATGCGATCGGCTATGTTGGCCATATCCAAATAACTTAGGGCCCGTTCCCTATCTGAGGCGTCTTTCATGGTATTGTCTGCCATAACAACCTCTTTGAAGGAGGACCCATGGACGAACAGTTGCAAGCAAAGTATGCGGCGCTTAAGGACGCCCTTGCCGCATACCAAAGCGTCGCCGTTGCCTTTTCGGGCGGCACGGACTCGACGTTGCTCTCTAAGGTTGCCCACGACGTGTTGGGCAACGCCATGATTGCCGTCACGATTGCCGGCGCCGCCACGCCCTCGCGCGTCGTGGACGAGGCGCAGGGCTGGGCGCAACGGGAGGGCATTCGCCACGTGCGCATTGCGTTCAACGAACTCAAGGTGCCCGAGTTCGCGACGAATGTGCCGGACCGCTGCTATCACTGCAAGTTGGCGATCTTTAGGACGATCCTAGGCCAAGCCGCGCAAAACGATTGCAAGGTGGTCGCGGACGGCTCCAACGTGGACGACCAAGGCGACTATCGCCCTGGTCTACGCGCGCTTGCCGAGCTTGGCATAAAGTCGCCTCTGCGCGACGCCGGCTTTACGAAAGGCGACGTGCGTGCGCTCAGTCGCGAGCTGGGCCTTCCCACCTGGAACATGCCCTCGGCGGCCTGTCTGGCATCGCGCTTTGCCTATGGCGATCCGATAACGCGCAAGAAGCTCGAGCGCGTGGAGAAGGCCGAGGACTATCTACACGATCTGGGACTGGGCCAGCTGAGGGTACGCGTCCACGGCAGCGAGGGAGAGTTGGCGCGCATAGAGGTCGAGGCCGAGCGCATAGCCTCGCTTGCCGAGCCCAACACGCGGAACAAGATAGAGCAGCAGCTTCGGAGCCTCGGGTTTACCTATGTGAGCCTTGACCTTACGGGGTTCAGAAGCGGTGCCATGAACGAGGCCCTTTAAGCAACCCACAAGCACACAAACCAAAATGTTACGAGCTACCGCATGGCTTGTTACAATCGGGCAACGCTCCCATTCGTGCGGGTATGCTCCTCTTCGTATGTAGTGAAATCGAAGGAGGTTTCTATGAGAATCGCAATAGCCGGTTATGGCAACCTTGGACGTGGCGTGGAGGCCGCCGTTACCAACGCCCCCGACATGGAGCTCGTTGGCATCTTCACCCGTCGTGACCCCTCGACCGTAAGCGTCGCGACCGATACCCCCGTGCTGGCGTGGAACGACATGGCAAGCTACGCAGACAAGATCGATGTGGTGGTCATTTGCGGAGGAAGCGCGACCGACCTTCCCACCCAGACCCCCGAGCTCGCCAAGCTCTTCTGCGTGGTGGACAGCTTTGACACGCACGCGAACATCCCCGACCACTTTGCCAACGTGGATGCGGCTGCGCGCGCGGCAGGCAACCTCGGCGTCATTTCCTGCGGATGGGATCCCGGCCTGTTCTCACTGGCACGTCTCTATGCCAGTGCCGCGCTTCCGCAGGGCGCTGACTACACGTTCTGGGGTCGCGGCGTAAGCCAAGGCCATTCCGACGCCATTCGCCGCATCCCCGGCGTGGCAGACGCGCGCCAGTACACCGTGCCTGTTCCCGAGGCCGTAAAGGCCGCCCGCTCGGGCGATAACCCCGAGCTCACCACACGTCAAAAGCACACGCGCGAGTGCTTTGTGGTTGCCGAGGAGGGCGCCGACCTGGCGGCCATCGAGAAGGCCATCGTGACCATGCCCAACTACTTTGCCGACTATGACACCACCGTCACGTTTATTTCGCAGGAAGAGCTCGACGCCAACCATAAGGGACTCCCCCATGGCGGCACCGTCATTCGGAGCGGCCGCACCGGCTTGGATAGCGAGTTCTGCAACACGGTGGAGTTCTCGCTCAACCTCGACTCCAACCCCTACTTCACCGGCAGCGTGCTCACGAGCGTCGCTCGCGCCGCCTTCCGCATGCACGAAGAGGGCAAGGTGGGTGCCTACACCATGTTCGACATCCCGCCCGCGCTCTTGTCGCCCCTCTCTGCCGAGGAGCTGCGCG
Source organism: uncultured Coriobacteriaceae bacterium (assembly GCA_902803315.1). GTDB lineage: Bacteria > Actinomycetota > Coriobacteriia > Coriobacteriales > Atopobiaceae > RUG440. Next base: position 17,002 of record CADCPM010000034.1, on the reverse strand, counting down.
CACATCTTATGTAGGCGCAGGTAGGCGTAAGCAAACTAGGTTAGACTAAGACAAGTCAGCGTATCGTGGGTCGGGGGTCCTCCTCGGCCCGCGAAGTCTATGAAAGGGAGCCGCCATGCTCTACGACAACCTGTCTGTTAACGAGGCCGGCCATCTGTCCATCGCCGGAGTTGACGCCTGCGAGCTTGCCGCCACGTATGGGACACCTCTTTACGTACTGGACGAGAACCGCCTGCGTGCACGTTGCCGCACCTACGTGCAAGCCATGCTTACACACTTTGCCCCGGGATCTGTGCCCTTGTTTGCCAGCAAGGCGCTGTGCTTTAAGGGAATCTATCCCATCGTGCAGGACGAGGGCATGGGCGCCGACGTCGTGTCGGCTGGAGAGGTGGCTACCGCCCTTGCAGCAGGCTTTCCTGCCGAGCGCTTGTACTTCCACGGCAGCAACAAGACCGACGCCGAAATAGCGTACGGTGTCAAGCAGGGCGTGGGCTGCTTTGTGGTAGACAACGTCGACGAGCTCCAGACACTCTCGCGCGCGGCGCAGGATCACGACATCGTGCAAAAGGTGCTCCTGCGCATAACGGTAGGGCTCGACCCCCATACGCTCGCGGCCATAAACACCGGCAAAGTGGACTCGCAGTTTGGCGTGCCCATCGAAACCGGACAGGCGCTTCGGTTTGTGGAGCAAGCCGTTAAGACGCCAAACGTCGAGGTGCTGGGCTACCACAGCCACATCGGAAGCCAGATCTTCGAGCCCACGTCGTTCTGCGACCAAGTGGACCGCCTTCTGGCCTTTGCCTGCGAAGTGCGCCAGAAGGTCGGCTATGTTGCCGGCACCTTCAATCTGGGCGGCGGCTTTGCCGTACGCTATGTTGAGTCCGACCCCCAGGTCGACATTGCGGCAAACATCAAAGCCATCGCAGAGCACCTGAACGCTGGGTGCGAGGAAGCCGACTATCCCGTGCCGCGCATCCTCATGGAGCCCGGCCGCTCCATCGTGGCCGACTCGGGCGTCACGCTCTACTCTGCGGGACGCATCAAGACCGTCGAGGGGTATCGCAGCTACGTTATGGTAGACGGTGGCATGACCGACAACCCCCGTTACGCGCTGTACAAGAGCGCCTATACCGTGCTCAACGCCACGCGCGCTGCAGAGGACGCCAACTTTGAGTGCACTATTGCCGGGCACTGCTGCGAGAGCGGGGACCGCATCGCCGAGGGCGTATGCATCGCTCGCCCGAATCACGACGACGTGATTGCCGTGCTCACCACCGGCGCATACAACTTTGCCATGTCGAGCAACTACAACCGCCTGATGCGTCCTGCCCTTGTGATCGTTGCAAACGGAGAGGCACGCCTCGCCGTGCGGCGCCAGACCGTCGAGGATCTGCTCGCGCTGGAAGCCTAATCTGGCAGCGTGCTGCGTGGGGTAGGAAAGCTGACAAGTGACCTGTCCCCTTGTCATACGAAAGTATGACAAGGGGACAGGTCACTTGTCAGCTTTCCTACCCCACGCGCCGATGTCGCATGACCGTAATGACGACAACCGCTAACGCGAGCAGCACGATTGCGGGAATGACTGCGGCCTTGTCCCAGAGGTCGCAGGCACGCGTGCCCACAATGGCGCCCAAGGTAAACGTCACGATGATGCTGAGAAAGCGCACCGCACGCAGGAGCTGCGCTGGTTCGTGACGTATCGTCCCGGCAAATATGCAGTCCACGAACTTTCGCAGGTTGCCTGTGCTCATGGTGGTTACGATGGCATCTCCCCTAAACGTGGTAAACGTCTCGTATTGCATGGCCGCGACGAACGACACGATGCAGTTGGCGAGCATGTCCCATTCCCTGCTCAGCGGAATGAGCCCCACTATGGCAAGCCCGCATATCTCGGCAACGAGCACGGAGCGTCGCACGAGGCGGCGCTTTTTGAGCAAGAGCACTTCCTTTGCGCCAAGCGCAACAATGAGCCCCAAGGTAAAGGACACGATGGGCAAAAGGAACGACAGGTACGTGTCGCTTGCGCCATTGGACAGGGCAATGCCCAGCTTAACGATGTTTCCCGTCTGCGCGTTTGCGAACACCCCGCCGCGCTTGAAGTAGGTATAGGCGTCCAGGTATCCTCCCACCAGCGTAAGGATATAGGCAACGCGCATGCGCTGCGTGGGGTCAAGGGCACTTGCGGGAACGCCGCCAGACGACGCTGTTTCACTCATGGGAGTCTCCTTTTGCGCGGGACGCATCCATGGTAAACCTCTTTGGCCTAACTTGGGGACAGTTCCCAAGTTAGGCCTAATGTTGTTGGCCGCGCTCATTTGGCTTATAGTGTTTCTTGCGCAAGGATTGGGGGCTCAGTTACACGCGAGCCCTTGTCTACCAGAAAGGCGGCACTATGCAAATTGCAGACGGCATTTACTACGTTGGCGTAAACGACCACGAGCTCGACCTGTTTGAGGGCCAGTACATCGTTCCAAACGGCATGGCCTACAACTCCTATGCGATCATGGACGACAAGATCGCGGTGATGGACAGCGTGGACGCCAACTTTGGAGACGAGTGGATGGCCAACTTGGAGGCCGTGCTGGATGGTCGCACGCCCGACTACCTCATCGTTCAGCACATGGAGCCCGACCACAGCGCCAACATCACCACCTTTGCGAACAAGTATCCCGAGGCCACGATCGTCGGTAGCGTAGGCGCCTTCAACATGATGCAAAACTACTTTGGCACCAAGTTCGAAGGCCGCAACATGGTGGTAAAGGAGGGCTCCACGCTTTCGCTGGGCACCAAGGAGCTCACCTTCATTGCCGCGCCAAACGTGCATTGGCCCGAGGTCATCTTTACCTATGATGCCGCCGACAAGGTGCTCTTCTCGGCTGACGCCTTTGGCAAGTTTGGCGCGCTCGACGTGGACGAGGACTGGGACTGCGAGGCGAGGCGCTATTACTTTGGCATCGTCGGAAAGTTTGGCGCCCCCGTGCAAAAGGTGTTGGCAAAGGTCGCCGATCTGGACATTCAGACCATCTGCCCCCTGCACGGCCCCATCCTCTCCGAGAACCTCGAGCACTACGTTGGCCAATACCAGACGTGGTCCGCATACGACGTGGAGACCCCTGGCGTCGTAATCGCCTATTCCAGCGTGTACGGCCACACGAAGGAGGCCGTCGAGCTTCTTGCGAGCGAGCTCGAGAAGAAGGGCTGCCCGCGCGTGGTGGTCACCGACCTTGCACGCGATGACCAGGCAGAGGCCGTTGAGGACGCCTTCCGCCACGGCCACTTGGTGCTGGCGACCACCACCTATTGTGGCGGCGTCTTCCCTGCCATGGAGCAGTTCATCCACCATCTGATCGATCACGCCTTCCAAAAGCGCACCGTGGCCTTTATGGAAAACGGCTCGTGGATGCCAACAGCCGCCAAGGGCATGCGTGCGCTTATGGAGAAGTGCGCGAACATCACTTTTGCCCAGAACGCGGTAACCGTCAAGGGCTCGCTCAACGACGACTCTCGCGCGCAAATCGACGCTCTGGCAACCGAGCTGGCGGCACAGTTCTAACGGCGTCAGACCTCAGATTCCAGACAGGCCCCGAGTTTGGATTTCCAACCCAAACTCGGGGCCTGTCCCCAACTTGAGGCTTAGTATGCCAGGCTATTCGGCAACCACCACGGCGTTGCTTCCCTCGGCACTCGACCTCACCTCGATGCGGTTCTCGATGCGCTTCTCCAGCTCCTCCACGTGACTGATAATGGCCACCAGGCAGTCGCCAGACGCCAGATCGGAGAGCACGCGCATTACCTGCTCCAACGAGTCTGGGTCCAGCGACCCAAAGCCTTCGTCTATGAACACGGTGTCCAGGTGCATTCCACCAGCGCGTTGCTGGGCGTAGTCCGAAAGTCCCAACGCCAAGGAGAGCGATGCCTCAAATGACTCGCCGCCCGAAAGCGACGATACGGGACGGCGCTTGCCCGTGGCGTAGTCCACCACGTCCAGCGAGAGCCCTCCCTTTCCGCGGCTCTCTCCCTCTGCGTTACGCACAAGCTGATAATGGCCGTCCGACATGACGGACAGACGGCGATTCGCGCAAATGACAATCTGGTCAAAATAGAATCCAAGCACATAACGCTCGAACGAGATGCGATTGGTGCCCGTCGCCTGCCCCCGCGCGATTCGCGAGACGCGATCTGCGGCAACCACGGCACGCTCGAGCTCGGGAAGCCGCGCCGCGCAGGAACGCATCTCGTCCAAGGTGCGCTCGTTCGCATCCACGCGCGCATGCGCAAGGCGAACCTCTCGGTCGGCGTTTTGCTCCGCAGCCTGTGCAGACAAAAGCGCGCGCTTTTGCTTGTTCGTGCTCGGTGTATCGTCGCCCTCATGCACGCCCAGCTCCTCCAAGCGCGCACGGCGCTCCTCCACCGCCGTCGAGGCGGCAGCCTGCTCGGTAAGCGCCTGCTCATTGGCCTCGCGCGCCTTTTTGAGTTCGAACTCCATCTCCTTGCGGCGCAGCGAGAGGGCCTCGAGCTCCCGCTTTGCGTCGTCACGCGAAGCGAAGCGCAGGTTTGATGCCACCTCGTCGACGCGCGCCTGCGCGGCAGCCAACTCCACCGAGACTTCCTCGTACGTACCGGCCAACCTCAGGAGCTCGGCACGCACGTTCGCAAGGTCCTTCTCGTCCTGCTCGAGCTGCTCGCGCATCTTCTTGAGTCCGTCGAGCTTGCGCTCGAGCGCCTTGACGTGCACCTCCTGCTCCGCCTTTCTGTCACGCAACGCCTGACGCAGCTCCGCCACCTTCGCTCGCGCCCAGCGCTCCGCATCGTCCTCCAGTGCCGTCGGCGCCGTTCCCACCAGGTTGGTAACGTTTGCAAGCGTTGCCCTGGAGCGCTCGTTCGTTTGCGACTGAAGTGCCAGGTAAGCATCCTGACTGCTGTGCAGTCGTTCGTCGGCCTGTTGCTGATGGGTACGCGCGACCATAAGAGAGCTGCGGTCGGGCGCAACCTGCGTAGGCTTTACTGGCTTCGGATGCGTCGTGGAGCCACACACGGGACACGGCTCCCCCTCAACCAACGAAGAGGCGACGAAGGCCGCGTCGTCGGCAACAAGCGCCAGGAACAGCTCCTCGGCCTCCCTGTGCGCCTGCTCCGCCTCGTCCTGCAGACGCTCCACCTCCTGCACACGCGATGCGAGCTCGTTGCGATTCTGCGCGAGCTCCGCCAGATTGGCTCCCACTTCCTTTGCCTGCGCGGATTGGCGATCGAGCTCCGCGTCTTGCGAGCGAGCCTGTTCCAATTGGCCTGAAACGTCTTGGGCTACCGCGAGTTCGACGCGCGCGTTGGCAACCGACTCCTCCAGTTGTGCCCTCCTGCTTTCCAGGGCTTGTCGCTGCGCGCCAAGCTCATCGCTGTTGCTCTGAGCCTTCTGCACCTCCGCGCGACGCTGTTCCAGCTCCTCGTAGCGCGGAAGCGACTTAGAGAGCTCTGCCTCTTCGGCCGCGAGCTGCCCGTGATGCTGGTCGTAGTTCTCGCTCGCCTCCTTTAAGGCCTTTTCAAACACCTTCACGTGCGCGGTTGCCCGTACGAGCTTGCGCTTGGCCTCCTCTGTGGCCTCCAAGGCCTCGGCAGCCGCCTCGGCTGTCCGCAGGCTCATGCGCGCTTCTATGGTGGCGTCGCGAGCCTTGTTGCGCACTTCCTCCACCTTGGCAATTTCATCGCGCTGGCGTTCCACGATGGTTTCGGCCGCCCGGATGCAGTCCTTCGCCGCGAGCGCGGGTTGAGGTTGCGAGAGCACGCGCTGGGGCTTGTCGTGCACCACCACGATTCCGCGATCGAGCCTGTCTATGCAACGCTCGAACTCGCCGCGGGCAACGTCCAAGTGGTCCTGTGCGTCTTTTGCAACCTGTGCCAGCTCCGACGCGAACTTGTTGAGCTCCTCCGTTGCGAAGATCTTGCGCAGCACGATCTCGCGCTCCGTCGGATCGGTGCACAAGAGCTCCCTAAACGCTCCTTGCGCAATCATGGTTACCTGGCGAAACTGACCGTAGCTCAGGCCCAAGAGGTCGATGATCGCCTCGTTAACCTGACGCACGTTGCTGCCCAACACCACGTCACCGCACGTGAGCTCCGCCGTTGCCGGGCGCTCAACCAACGATGAGGCGTCGTCCTTTCCCGCACGTTGGCGCGCAAGCTTTTGTTGGGGACGACGGGTGACCACATACGTCTTTCCCGCATGCTCGAAGGTAAGGCTCACCTCGGTAGGCGTGTTCTCGTCGGCGTAGTCGCTGCGAAGCGTACGCACGTCTCTGTCTCCCGAGGACTCCCCAAAGAGAGCGAAGGCAAGCGCGTCGAACAGCATCGTCTTGCCCGATCCCGTGTCGCCGTAAATAAGATACAGCCCATGGTCGCCGAACTTCGAAAAATCCAAGTCCACGCGGTTGGCATATGGCCCAAAGGCAACAAGCGATAGTTCGAGTGGCCTCATACCAAATCACCCTCTCGGCTCAGCACCTTCTCAAAGGCATCGTTCACGAGCTTTTCTTCGTCCTCCGCAAGAGGCTTTCCCGTCTGCGCCTTAAAGAATTCGCGGAACAGGTCGACCACATCTTTGCTCAGGTCCACCTCCGAACGGACCTCCTCGGCTCCGGCGGCCCGCGTTATGGCGTTGTCGAAGCTCACCTGCTCGAGGTTGGGCCACACCCTGCGAAGGCGTGCGACAACGTCTATGGGGTCGTCGTCGGTTACGATGGCATGGACAAAGTCCTGGTTGGCCTTCTCGTCCTCTTGCTTTGCTCGGTTTACCAGGTCCTCCACGCTCCCCCGCTCCATGCGGAAATCGCGCAAGGGCTCCACCGGAACCAGGCGATACTTTACCCGTACCCCTTCGTCCTTCTGCGTGATGCCCACGACGACGAACGACTTCTTTTGCTCTATCTCGGACGAGGAGAGCTTGAGGGGGCTTCCAGCGTAGCGGATTTCGTCCTTTCCGATGCGCTGCGGCCGATGAATGTGGCCCAGGGCGACGTAGTCAAACCCCTCGAACGCACGACAGTCAACGTTGTCCAGCGTGCCGAGCGAGAGACGCTCGGAGTCGCTTCTTTCGGGTGACACGCCAGCGTTGGTTACGAACTGGTGCGCGACGCATACGTTGGGTCGCTCCGCAAATGCCGGGAGGGAGCGAATGTGGTCGAGTACCATTCGCAGCGCCGTATCGTAATTGATCACCAGGCCCGCATCGAGTTCCATGCGCGTGGCCCACGCCCGCACGTCTGCGGGACGCACGAAGGGCACGAGCCAGAAGTTGACGCCGTCGACCACTATGGGTGCGATTTCGTCTTTTAGCTCGCCCGCGACGTAAATGCCCGAAAGCGCCATGAGGTTCGAACCCATGGATATGCGCGCGCCCGAATCGTGGTTGCCGCTTACCACCAGCACTGGAACCTCCAGTTGCGCCATACGGGTGATGAAGCGGTCCCACTGCCGAACCGCAGCTTCTGCGGGATTGGGACTGTCGAACACGTCGCCCGCAACAACCAGCGCCTTTGCCGCCGATCGTTCCACCAGTTTGCTGAGTTGTTCTAAGAGGTATTCCGTATCGCTCAACAGCGAAATCTGTGAGAGCTTACGGCCAAGGTGGAGGTCGGAGGTATGAACAAAGCGCATGTAGCTCCAATCATTCGACGTTTAGTGGCTTTAGTATATCGTTTAGGCGCTGTTAATTTCTGCCGTAGACCAAACTTGGGCAAAAGACTGCCCCCGACCCTAAAGCTAAGTCAAATCCTTTCGGGGACGTGGAAAGCGCCACGCTCGGACGGCACTGCGCCGCCTCGGGCTGACGGGACGGGGCGGGAGAGGCTCCGCGTGCTCAAACAGCGCTGCGCGAACTGCGCCCGCGGAGCTCGTCCCACCCCGTCCCGTCAGCCCTAGGCGCTCCGCGAACTCGCATGGCTTGCTTTCCAGCGCCCCCTTTCGGGTTGGGCTCAGCTTTAGGGCCAGGGGCAGTTCCCTTATGCACTATTGGTTCGTATGCAGGCCGGGATTGCCTTGGGTGTTGTTGTTCCAGTCCCACATATCCCACGGGAAGGTGTAGGAGTCCCAGGGCATCTGCTGGTTGTTCATGTTATTCATGTTGTTCTGGTTGTTCTGGTTGTTCTGCTGCTGGTTGAGGTATTGCTCGTACTCCTGGAGCTGACGCTGGTACTGCTCCTCCTGCTGCTTGCGCTGCTTCTCCTGCTCCGCCTGCAGCGACTCGTCCGAGCCCAACGTCACCTGCACGCTCTGCTCCTTGCCATCGCGCACGAACTTGACCTCAACCTGATCGCCTACGGCATACGAGCGCACGGCCAATATGAGGCCGTCGGCAGAGGTAACGTCGTGCTCGCCGATCTTCGTAACAATGTCTCCCACCTTAAGGCCCGCCTGTGCCGCAGGGCTCGAGTCCGCTACCTGGGCAATGTAGGCCCCTTGGTTCACCGACAGGTTATTCGCCTGGGCATTTTGGGCGTTGACCGTGTTGCAGGAGACGCCTATGTAGGCATGGGTGACCTTCTCGCCGCGTATGACCTTGTTCGCAATGTCCACGGCGTAGTTCCCCGGTATCGCAAAGCCGATGCCCGAGAACGTCTCCATCCCCGAAGCGTTGGCGTACAGCGTGTTTATGCCCACGAGCTGGCCCTTCTCGTTTACCAGCGCTCCGCCAGAGTTTCCGCCGTTAATGGCCGCGTCCACCTGGATGAGGTTGGTGTAGATGGTGTTTCCGCTCGTGCTCTGCATGAGCTGGTTGCGGTAGAGGGCGCTCACGATGCCCGAGGATGCCGATTGATCCAAGCCGAGGGGACTTCCCAGCGTCATGACCCAGTCGCCGACTACCAGCGCCGATGAGTCGCCCACCTCCATGGGCGTCACCTTGGCTCCCTTAAGGTCGGCCTTGATCACAGCAATGTCACTCGACGCGTCGCCACCCACCAAGGTCGCGTCGTAGCTTTGGCCATCGATGGTAACCGATATTGACGAGGCATCGCCGGCGACGTGCCAATTGGTGATGATGTTGCCGTCGTTGTCCAAAATGACGCCCGAGCCAATCCCCGACTCGCCCGCGTCGGTATTGACGTACAAGGCAACGACCGACGGCAGGCACTTGGCGGCAACCGCCTCTGCCACCGAGGCGTCCTCGCCCGCCGTGGCAATGTTGATGGTCTGTCCTGCGGTAGAGTTTCCGCTGGCAGACAAAGGCGCTCTTGTGCTTAGCACCCCCGTGGCAATAAGGACGCCCACCAACCCAGCCGACACCGCCGCTCCGGCAATGGCGCCGCCCAGAACGCCTTTCCAGGTGCCACCGCGTTTGGGCTCTGGAGCGGGATACGGCCCACTGGCGTAGGTCGATGGCGCGGGAGAAGGCATTGGCCCCGTGTTCACGACGCTTTGCCGTGGCCGCTGCTGCGAAACCTTACCTTGCGGCCTTTGCTGCGGCTGCGGATTCACGGGATTCACCTGGGGATTCGGCCGCGTGGGACCTCCGTTGGGTGAGGGTTGCTGCGTATTGTTGCTCTTGTCGTCGTATGCCATTGCCACTGCCTTTCACTTGCAATGTTCTGTAAGAACTTTACCCCCGCTTTCGCTACGCCTACCACAGAGCCGTAAGTTTCACATTCGGAGAACAAGTCTTTGAAAGAGCTTAAAATCGAGCGCATGAGATAAACCAAGAAGACTCTTGGCAGACACTCGCTCTGGAAGACTCCGCTTTTGTCTTAGAGCTTGAACAGGTATCCAACGCCGCGAACGGTAACGATGTGAGACGCCACATGCGGACCGACCTTGGAACGGACGCGTCGTATGTGCACGTCCACCGTGCGCGTGCCGCCGCAGTACTCGAAGCCCCAGACCCTGTGCAAAAGCGTCTCGCGCGAATACGCACGCGAGGGGTGCGTTGCCAAAAACGAGAGCAGCGAGTACTCCATGAGCGTAAGGTCTACCGGCTCGCCGTCGATGTATACCTGATACGTGGCCAGGTTGATGGTCATGTTATCCACGGAGACGATGTCGGCGGGTGCGCTTTCCTCGCCAGGCCAGAGCAGCATCTTGCTGCGCACCTCAAACTCGGCGGGCCCTGCGGACGAAAGGATAAAGTCGTTGCGCCCCTGCACGGGCATGCGCAGGCTGGACAGCTTGTCCTCATCCTGCACCAGCAGCATGGGAATAAAGCCATTGTCGGCAACGTAGGAATCCACCGCGTTGAGCGTGTCCTCGTCCAAGCCAGGAATATCCAGGATAACGAGGTCGAAGTCACGCCCCGAAGAGATTGCCTGCGAGAAGGTCTCGGGCAAAGAAAGGGCGATGGAGACGTCAAGCGCGTGCGAGAGTTCGCGCATACGCTCATGGTGACGGGTGGTGCGAGAAATCAGCAGGATGTTCTTGTGATGCATGCGGGCCAAGCCCCCAAATACTATCTCGTTCAAAACGCTCTTTACAAAACACCCGGAATAGTACCACACCAAGTTACGTTTTGGTAAACAAGCGCAGAACCACTATATCTAATTGGGGTTATCCATCGACTGTTCGCGCCACGCGCCTGCGGTGCGACCCGCATGCGTCTCCGCGCTCGCTTCGCTCGCTCACTTCGTGAGTCGCCGCATGCGGGCTGCACCGCAGGCGCGTGGCGCAATCAGTCATCCAAAGGAACAAAACGCCACCGCACCGATGCGTGGACGGTATCGGGAGGGACGGCGCGTGCTCTACGAGCGCAGTTCGCATCCCGACCCCAGTCTAGTCTATAGAACCCAGGAACTCGGCAGTGCGCTTGTGCTGGGGATTGTCGAACACCTGCTCCGGCGTTCCCTGCTCCACCACCACGCCGCCTTCCATAAACACCACGCGGTCGGCAACCTCTCGTGCGAAGCCCATCTCGTGCGTAACCACGATCATGGTCATGCCGCCATGCTCGGCCAGCCTGCGCATAACGTCGAGGACGCCTCGCACGAGCTCGGGATCGAGCGCGGAGGTGGGCTCGTCGAACAGGATGATGTCGGGGTGCATGGCAACGGCACGTGCGATGGCCACGCGCTGCTGCTGGCCACCCGAGAGCTGGGCAGGCTTGTAGTCGGCGCGATCCAGCAGGCCAACCGCCTCAAGTTGCTTGAGCGCCTCTGCCTCGGCCTCCTCCTTGGACTTCTTGAGCACCTTGGTCTGGCCGATCATCACGTTTCCCTTGGCCGTAAGGTGCGGGAAGAGGTTGAAGCTCTGGAACACCATGCCAAGATTTTGTCGAAGCTTGTTTACTTCGGCTTGCAAAAGATGGCCGGTGATCTCCTTGTCCTCTATGAGGATGTGGCCGGCAGTGGGAGTCTCCAGCAGGTTTATGCAGCGCAGCATGGTGGACTTGCCCGAACCCGACGGGCCCAGGACGCATACCACCTCGCCTGGCCAAACCGTAAGGTTGACGTCGGTAAGAACTTGCGTTTCGCCGTCGAACGTCTTCACGAGGTGCTCAATGCGCACGCACGGATGCTCGTGCGGCTCGAAGTGGTGCTTGGTAAGCGACTTGTCGCGCTCGTGGGCGGCACGGGCCGCCTCCTCCGCATCCAAGGCAGGAGGCACGTCGTGCGTGTTATTCGGTAGGTGCATACGTTTCTTAGACAGCATCTGCAACCTCCTCCTTCGCTACGGCCGTCTTCGCCTTGGGACGTGGACCGCTGCCACGTTCCGAGCGGGCAATGCGCTTCTCGATGACGGTTACGACCTTGATCAGTGGCAGCGTAACGATAAGGTAGAAGATACCTGCCGTTACATACGGCGTCATGTTGCCTGTAATGGACGTAAGGTTTTTGGAGAACATCATAAGCTCCATGACACCCACCGACGAAAGCAGCGACGTGTCCTTGAAGGCGGTAATAAAGTCGCTGGTTACGGTGGGAATCACGCGACGAACCGTTTGGGGAAGGATGATGTTCACCATGGTTTGCAAATGTCCCATGCCCAAGCTCGACGCCGCCTCGTATTGGCCGGCGGGTATGGACTCGATGCCCGCTCGGAAGATCTCCGCAAGGTAGGCCGACGAGTTTACCGCCATAACGATGATGCCCAGGATGACGTTATCGATGTTTATGTTCATCATGGGCAAGCCAAAGAACACGATGTAAATCTGCAGGAACAGCGGGGTTCCGCGCAAGACGTTGATGTAGACAATGGCTATTGCGCGCAGAAGCTTGAACCGGCTCACCTTCATGAGGGCAAATACGAGGCCCAACACCACGGCAAAGGGATACGACGCGATTACGATGCCCAGGCATACGAACCATCCAGGCAACAGGGAAAACAGCGAGGTGACTATGAGCTGCGGCTTGAAGAACATGCCTAGGAACTGATTGGAGTTCCATGCCTGGACCCACGGTTGATGATCTAGCCAGTTCACGATTCCCTGCACAAGCGTGTTTGGTATGGTCTCGATGGGGGCAGAGTCCTGCAGCTGCTTGGTCTCGCCATTGCTCACGTACGTACCGCCAACAACCACACTGCCGCCCTCGGACGGGAAGTGCATGTCGGTGATCTCCAGGCGAATGAGGTATCCATCGACGAGCGGTTCGGAGAACTTGACCGTTAGCTTGTTGCCCTGCGGCGTGGCCTCTCCCTCGACCTTGCTCCGCTCGAGCCCCTTGAGGGTCGTGATCTTGGTGGTACTGCTGTCAAAGGAGCCGCCTTCGGGGAGGACAAGCTCCACGCTTTCCACGCTGTCGCCCTTGTCGGCCGTCGCTTCCCACGTTAGGCGGGTGGGCAGGCCGCCAATGACGCTCGAGCCACCATCTTCGTTGGGCTTTGCCGTGGCGCTGCCCGTCGTTAGGGCAAAGGCTCCGCTCGGCAAGGCGCACGCAAGCGCAAATGCAAGCGCAAGGACGAAGGCGGCCACAACGCTCCGCGCCCCCATCCGTATGCTGGTTTTATCCATAACCGCTCTCTTTCGCCTCTGTACATAAGCGAGGGGCTTCGAGAAACAGACTCCCCCGAAGCCCCCCAACAATGTTCTTATTTAAGCTCGGAACCAAACCACGTCTTCTCGATCTGGGCCCTGGTCCCGTCCTGCTCCATCTTGGCAAGCGCCTCATTGATTGCCTTGGTGAGCGCGGGGTTGTCCTTGGAAACGGCGATGCCGTACTGCTCGCCGGTAGCAATGGGCTCCAGAACCTGCAGGTCCGAGAAGGAGTTCTTGATTTGGTACGACGCAACGGGGAGGTCGGTAACGAGCGCGTCGTAGGAGCCCGTCTGCACGCCGGTCATGGCCGCAATGATGTCGTCCAGCGGAACGATTCCATCCTTGGCGGCAGCGGCGGGAAGATGCTCTTTCGCCCAATCCTCGCCCGTCGTTCCAGCCTGCACGGCAATCTTCTTGCCCGCCGCGTTGAGGCTTTCCTTGGTCTCGGTAGAGCCCTTCTTGGTAACGATGGACTGGTTGGAGTCCACGTAGGGGTCGGACATGTCGACCTCCTGCTTGCGCTCGTCGGTAATGGTCATACCGGCGATGGCGATGTCGGCCGTACCGCCAGCCTTGATGGCGGGAACCAGGGAGTCAAAAGCCTGGCTGGGCTTCCAGTTGACCTCGAGTCCCATGTGCTCGGCCAGGGCCTTGGACATGTCGATGTCGAAGCCCACCGGCTCGCCGGTCTTGTCGTCCATGGATTCAAAGGGCGGGAAGTACAGGTTGGATATGCAGGTGAGCTTTCCGGGCACGACGAGCTTATACTCGCCGCTGGCTGCCGCGGCAGAGCTGGCACTCGCGCTTGAGGAGGCGGCGCTGCTAGACGAATTGCCAGCGCAGCCAAAGATGGCAAGCGTGCCAAGTCCCGAGGCGAACAGAGCGCTTCCCTTGAGGAACTGACGACGAGACATTCCACTCATAATACAAACCTTTCTGCTTGTTTCTTCTGTTCCTGCAGTGTGCGCAGGAAACGCGACAGCATACGTCGCAACAATATCCTAGCAGCAGTTTGTTACAGACTGATAGCAGACTCAGCCCTTACGAGCAAAGCGAATGCGGAGCCGCATGCGGCACGCATCGCAGGTGCGGGGTACAAGCTTCCACAGGTCTCTTCCTTGGAATACGATTGTTAACAGATTGTCTATTCGCGATGCCTGACCTACCATTTCTTACAACATGTGACCACTATAGGGAGTGTGCGTAACAAGCGCGAACACAGGGAGGGAAAGGGAATGAGTACTACGACGTTCAAACGAGTTGGAGGGGCCTTATTGCTATCCATGGCGCTCTTTATATGCGGATGCGCGGCGCCTGGAGCCGGCGGTGCGAGCTCTTCCATTCCCACAGAGGTCGATACCGCCGCCGTGAAGTCTGGCACGGTAGAGGCCCACGATTGGGTTGACAACATCGTGGCGTACTGCAAGGAGCATAAGAACAGCAATGGCACGCTGGTCGAGGTAACCGGCTTGATCTCCAAGGGCTATACGGAGGATACGACCACCACCATGACCTTGGTCAACCCCGATGATTACCGAGAGCAAGAAGACGAGGGCGACCCCATGAAGGAGCTCAATATCGATACCAACAAGCCCTTTGCGGAGGTGACGTTTGCCGAGCCCGTGGAGACCACCAAGTGGCGTCACCTCATAGGCGTCAAGGGCCTGGCATTCGTGGACGAGTCTGCGCCGAACAAGATCGTCATCCGCGGTGCCGTGGAGGTCAAGGACTAGGAGTTGCTAAAACGCGATAGCGCTTTGCACGAAAGGCCCCCTGGTTTGCCAGGGGGCCTTTTTGGTTGGTAGAGGATGAATCCTAGAACCCGGCGTAGTAGTGCTGCTTCTCCCAATCGGTAATGGTGGTGCAGTAGTCGTTCCACTCCAAGCGCTTCTCGGCTATGAGGAAGTCGCAGATGTGGTCACCCAACGTCTGGCGCATAAGCTCGCTCTTCTCGAACAGCTCAATGGCCTCGCCAAGCGTACGCGGAAGATGCGTGCGACCCATGCTCACCATATGCGCGTCGGTAACGTCCTTGCCCGTATACTCAACCGGCAGCGGCAGCTCGTCTTCGATACCCTTGAGGCCCGCGGCAATGGTAACCGCAAGCGTGAGATAGGGATTGGCCGTGGGATCGGGATTGCGCAACTCTATGCGTGCAGCGGAATGCTTTCCCGGCTTGTGGGCAGGGATGCGCACCAGTGCGGAACGGTTCTTGCGACCCCACGTCGTATACACCGGCACCTCGCCATTTGGCACCAGTCGCTTGTACGAGTTGACCGTGGGGTTCGTAACCAACGTAAACTCAGGCGCATAGCGCAGGATGCCCGCAATGTAGTGGTGCGCGAGTTTGGACAGGTGGTAGTCCTCGGTGCCCCAAAAGAGGTTCTCGCCATCGGGATTGAACAGCGATTCGCAGACGAACATCCCAGATCCCGAGAAGTCCGCCAAGGGCTTTGGCATAAACGACGCAAACAGACCCTGCGAGTTCGCCTCCTGCTTTATGACCAAGCGCGCCGTCATGATGTTGTCGGCCGCACTCAGAGCCTCACAATAGCGAAGGTCGATACCGTTTTGCGACGGGGCGTTGGAGTGATAGGAATACTGCACCGGAATGGACATCTTCTCCAGCGTAAGCGTGGTGGAGCGACGGATGTCACGCGCCGAGTCGTAGGGAGTCAAGTCGAAGTAGCCTGCATGGTCCACAGGTATTGGCTCCTGGTCGTCGGCAAAGTAGAAGTACTCCAGCTTGGGCCCCACATTGGGCACGAAGCCCTTGGCGTCGGCCTCCTGCACCACGCGGTTCAAGCAGGAGCGCGGATCGCCCGCAAAGGGCTCGCCCTTGGGCGTGCGCACGTCGCAGAAGATGCGCGCCACTCCGCTGTTGGCCGGACGCCACGGCAGGATCTGGAATGTCTCGGCATCGGGGAAGGCCAGCATGTCGGACTCTTCCAAAGAAACAAACCCGGCAACGGCGGACCCGTCGAAGCCGATGCCCTCGTCAAACGCCTCTTCCAGCTCGGCAGGCGAAATCGAGAAGGACTTGAGGTTGCCCAGTACATCGGTAAACCAGAGGCGGACAAAGCGAATGTCGCGCTTCTCTACGGTTCGCAGGACAAAGTCCACGTTCATATCGTTGCTCATGCGTCCCTCCTGGAGTGACAGAGGTAGTAATTCGTCCTCTAAGACCATGGCACAACCGTGTTTCGGAGCTGTTTCACCTTTTGTGTGCATGCCAAAACACTACGAATGCGCTGTATTCCGCTACGTGTTACATACAGTTCAAACCCCGCGCCTTCGCCGGTCCCGCATGCGGCTCCGCGTTCGCTTCGCTCGCTCACTTCGTGAGTCGCCGCTTGCGGTCCGGACAAAGGCGCGGGGATGCGAACCGTAACCGCTACGTAGCCCCACTGACGGAAAAGCAGTCCGATTGCTTGCTTTCTTCGTGCATACTTATAGTGTTAGGGCAGATTGGCTGCCGTACTAGAGAAAGGACCTTCATATGGCCGACGACAAGCTTATGCATCTCGTTATTATCCGCCACGGCGAGTCTGAGTGGAACAAGGCTAACCTCTTCACCGGTTGGACCGACGTGGACCTCAGCGAGGCTGGCGTTCAGGAAGCTCTTGATGGCGGCAAGGCCCTCAAGGAAGCCGGCTATGACTTCGACATTTGCTACACCTCCTACCTCAAGCGTGCCATCCACACGCTCAACAACGTGCTGTTCGCCATGGACCGCGAGTGGCTGCCCGTCATCAAGAGCTGGAAGCTCAACGAGCGTCACTATGGAGCCCTCCAGGGCATGAACAAGGCCGAGACCGCTGCCAAGTATGGCGACGAGCAGGTTAAGATTTGGCGTCGTTCCTTCGACATCCCCGCCAAGCCCCTCGAGGACGGCGACGAGCGCTGCGCACAGATCGCCGAGGAGTATCGCGACGTCGCGATGAAGGACCAGCTCCCCTACACCGAGTGCCTGAAGGACTGCATCGCCCGCGCATGGCCGTACTTCCAGGACGAGATCGCCCCGCAGCTCAAGGCTGGCAAGCGCGTCCTCATCGC
>CADCPM010000033.1 GCA_902803315.1 uncultured Coriobacteriaceae bacterium | reverse complement strand
TATATTATTCCTCGCACCAAGCAACGGGGAATTAGCTCAGCTGGGAGAGCGCATGACTGGCAGTCATGAGGTCAGGGGTTCGATCCCCCTATTCTCCACCACAAATCCTGGGCGGCGGCATTAGTCGCTGCCTTATTTTTAAGGGCCTGTGGCGCAACGGTTAGCGCAGGGGACTCATAATCCCTGGGTTGGGGGTTCGAATCCCTCCGGGCCCACCATAAACTACACGAGGCCAAGCAGCAAGCTTGGCCTCGTTTTTTAAAGAGCCAAATAGGGTCAATAATCATTTGTTAATATGATTAGCTCACGTTTAGAATAGGAGTAACAGTATGCAGGCAATGGATAGCTTTCCTACCCATGAGTTAAATGGAATCGAGTACAGATGCGGCCACGTGAGTCCGTTTGGGGCGACGCTGCTTAGCCGCGACGCCGTAAACTTCTCGGTGTTCTCTAAGGATGCGACGTCCTGCGAGCTGTTGCTCTACCATCAAGGCGAGGAAGAGCCGTATGCCATATTGCCGTTCCCAGAGGACTTTAGGGTGGGAAACGTCTTTAGCATGATCGTCTATGGCATAAACTACGAGGAAGTGGAGTACGGCTATAGGTTCGACGGCCCCTTCGACCCCAAGCAAGGCCATAGGTTCGACAAGAGCAAGGTGCTCCTTGACCCCTACGCAAAGCTTGTCGCAGGACGCGAGACGTGGGGCAAGCGTCCCAAAAAAGAGAGCTCGTTTGTTCATAGGGGCAAGATAATCCCGGAGGACTACGACTGGGAGGGTGACAAGCCCCTGGAAATCCCCCTGAACGACCTCGTAATATACGAGGCGCATGTGCGCAGCTTTACTATGGGAGCGGGCGACGACGTCAAGCGCAAGGGAACCTACGCGGGCTTGATCGACAAGCTCCCGTACCTCAAGGAGCTTGGCGTCAACTGCGTGGAATTGTTGCCCATTTTCGAGTTTGACGAATTCGAGAACAGCCGTGAAGTGGGAGATCAGCGCCTGTACAACTACTGGGGATACTCCACCGTCGGCTTCTTCGCGCCCAAGTCGGGCTATGCCGCGACGGGCTCCATTGGACTCGTTTCCGAGGAGCTCAAGAACATGGTCAAGCGATTCCACAGGAATGGAATCGAGGTCATGCTCGACGTGGTGTTCAACCACACAGCGGAGGGCAACGAGATGGGGCCCTACATCTCGTTTAGGGGCATAGACAACAAGACGTACTATCTGCTCACGCCAGATGGCTACTACTATAACTTCAGTGGCTGCGGTAACACCATGAACTGCAACAACGCCGTGGTGCGCAACTACATCCTGGACTGCCTGCGCTACTGGGTGAGCGTCTACCACATAGACGGTTTCCGTTTCGATCTTGCCTCCATCCTGTCCAGAGACTCTGCGGGTGTCCCCATGAGCAGCCCTCCGCTGCTCGAGGCCCTGGCGCAAGACCCCGTGCTCGGCAAGACCAAGCTCATAGCGGAGGCCTGGGACGCGGGCGGCCTGTATCAGGTGGGCAGCTTCCCCGCTTGGGGCAGATGGGCCGAGTGGAACGGCAAGTATCGCGACTGCCTGAGGCGATTCATCAAGAGCGAGGCGGAATGTGGTCCGGAGATGCTGCAGAGGATTCAGGGCTCTCCCGATCTCTACTCAAACCGTAGCGCCGAGGCAAGCATCAACTTCATCACATGCCACGACGGCTTTACCCTCTACGACATGGTCTCGTACAACGACAAGCACAACGAGGCAAACGGCGAGGCCAACTGCGACGGTGCCAACGACAACAACAGCTGGAACTGTGGCGCCGAGGGCGTTGTGGAAGACGAGGAAATCAACGCGCTGCGCAAGAGGCAGGTAAAGAACGCCGCCGCCTTGCTCTTGTTGAGCCGTGGCGTGCCCATGATCTTGTCGGGTGACGAGTTCTGCAACTCGCAGGGAGGCAACAACAACGCGTACTGTCAGGACAACGAAATCTCATGGCTTGACTGGTCCAGCCTGAAGAAGAACGAATCCGTGCACGAGTTCTTTAAGGCGATGATCGCCCTCCGCAAGGAACACCCCGTTATGCGCACGAAGCACTTCTATACCGGCCCGAACTCCAGCGGATATCCCGAGCTTTCCTTCCACGGCCAAGAGGCTTGGATACTCAATGCCATGCAACCCTTCAACACCTTCGGCTTTATGTATGCCGAGACGGTGGCAGACCATGGGGCAAGCGAGGACTGCTTCATATACTGCGGGGTAAACACGCATTGGGAGCAGCAGACGATGCAGCTTCCCATCATTCCCGAAGGGATGAGTTGGCAAAAGGTAGCCTATACGGCAGAGGACACAGTTGGGGAAGAAACCGAGGTCGTCGGGAGCTTTACGCTGATGCCAAGGAGCCTTGTGGTGCTGGTGGGAAAGCGGAGCTCGTAACGTATTTGCGCATTGCTCGGTTTAGATTTGCTATGCTAGGCTCTAAGGTTGTAAGGACAAACGACAGGAAGTACGAGGCGAGGTTGCTATGTCTTCAGAAGCCAAACGCGTTAAGATACTCACACTCATAGAGCTCTTTTTGGGAGTGGCCCTTGTGGCATTAGGAATCGTGCTGCTGGTTACGGGCGCAAAGAGCACCTCGTCCTACGTGCTCTGCGGAGAGGGAGCGATTTCCCTTGTGTTTGGTGTGCGCGGCGCGTTGATTGCCAACGTGCCGGCCCGCATAGGCAAGCTGGTGGCATTTGGGATCGTGGTGCTTTTGCTCCAGCTTGCCTGCGTAGCTGCGATCGTGTATTTTACGGGGCCCAGCGAGGTGTCGCACGAGCCTATGCCCGTTTGTGCGTCGGTCGTGCCCGCAATCTTTACGCTCATTGCCGTCATACTGGCGCGTGGCATGGCAAAGAGAGCGGAACGCTAGCATGGCTTCGGATCATCCCCATCTCGAAGAGGAGAGGGACTTCGAGCTGGCGCACTGCCTCTGTAACTTCTTGCGACAGTGTCCAAGCGCCTACCATACGGTGCAGGTTTTGGTCACTCGGCTTGAGGCTGCGGGATTTGTTCGGCTGGCAGAAGGTGAGCCGTGGCGCATAAAACAAGGTGGGCGGTATTACGTAACCAGAAACGGTTCGAGCATCATTGCGTTTGTCGTGGGTAACGAGATTGAGACCCCGTACTTCTCCATTGCCGCATCGCATAGTGACTCGCCGACCTTCAAAGTCAAGGCTGTTCCCGAGATTGCGGGACCTGGCGACTACGTCCGCCTTAACGTGGAGGGATATGGTGGCATAATCGAGCGATCGTGGCTCGATCGGCCCCTTTCGCTTGCAGGACGCGTAATGGTCGAGGAGGACGGCAACGCGCGCTGTATGCTGTTTGCGCCAGACGAGGACCTTTTGCTCATACCTAGTGTCGCCATTCATCAGGATCGAAACGTCAACAACGAAGGGGCCCTTAATCGACAGGTCGACCTTTGCCCGCTCTTCCTTGCCAGCGGAACATCCGAGAGCAGTTTCGTGAGCATGCTGGCTAAGAGGCTTGGCGTTTTGGATGCTCAGGTAATCTCGCATGACCTCGTGCTCGTTAACAGACAACGTCCCGCGGTGTGGGGGAGTGCGGAGGAATTCGTCTCGGGCCCTCGTCTGGACGACCTCCAATGCGCCTATGCCTCGTTTGAGGCGTTTCTGGAAGCGAGCGAGTCGCAGTCTACCAAGGTATTCGCCTGCTTTGACAACGAAGAGGTTGGCTCTGGGTCCATGCAGGGCGCGCTCTCCACGTTCTTGCCGACAACCTTGGAGCGTCTGTGCGACTCTATGGGACTCGGACGAAGCGAATATTTGCGGGCAATTAGCAATTCGTTCCTCGTGAGCTGTGACAACGCGCATGCGGTGCATCCCAACCACCCAGAGCTGTACGACGAGTGCAACCGGGCATGGCTCAACGGTGGCGTTGTGATAAAGGAATCGGCATCGCAGCGCTATACCACCAATGCGGTGACTCGCGCGTTCTTTAGGATGCTTTGCCATCGTGCGGGCGTACCAACGCAGACGTTTGCCAATCGAAGTGACTCGCCTGGCGGCTCCACACTGGGAAACCTCCTGATGCGTCAGCTGAGCATGCGTGCGGTGGACGTGGGGCTGCCCCAGCTTGCCATGCACTCCTCCTACGAGACGGCTGGCGTGCACGACACGGCCCATCTGGTCCGCGCCCTACGCGAGATCTACTCTTTGGAATACTCCTTCGACGTGGACGAATCCTTCAAGATCGTCGGTGAGTAAAACCCCAAATAAGGGACAGGCCCCAAGTTAGGGTTTTAAAACCCTAGCTTGGGGCCTGTCCCTTATTTGGGGCCACTCCGAAGGAGGTGCGTTAGTCTCCGAAGTTGATGCCCAAGAGCTTCGCCTGTTGGACGAGCTGGCTGTTGGGGTCTACGACCTTCAAGCGACCGGCAACGATGTCAAGCGGAACACGGACGATCTCGCGGTTCTTGTCGGCGACCATGAATCCCCACTCGCCCTTGAGGATGCCGGAGGCTGCTTCCACGCCCACCTGCGTAGCAAACACGCGGTCTGCGGCGCAGGGTGCGCCACCGCGCTGCGTGTGGCCGGGTACCGCCACGCGAATCTCGCGACCGGTACGCTCGCCAAGCTCCTTGGCGATTTCATAGGCAACGGAATGGCCGCGATTGGCAACCTTCTTCTTGTACTTCTTCTTGGGAAGCTTTGCGTCCTCTGCGGAAATGGCGCCTTCGGCGGCAACGATAATGGAGAAGCGGCTTCCGGTACCGTCTCGGTGATCGATGGTCTCGATGACCTTGTCGATGTCGTAGGGAATCTCCGGAATCAAGATGACGTCTGCGCCACCGGCGATGCCAGCATACAGGGGAATCCAGCCAACCTTGTGACCCATGATCTCGATCACGAACACACGGCCGTGCGAGCTCGCCGTGGTGTGGATGTCGTCGATGCACTTGGTCGCGACCTCAACGGCGGAGTCAAAGCCAAAGGTGTAGTCGGTGCCCCAAGTGTCGTTGTCGATGGTCTTGGGAAGCGCGATGACGTTGAGGCCCTCCTCGGAAAGGCGGTTTGCCGTCTTGGTGGAGCCGTTGCCTCCGCCCATCACGAGGCCGTCGAGCTGGAGCTCTTTGTAGGTCTGCTTCATTGACGTGACCTTGTTGAGTCCCTCGGGGGTGGGCTCGTCGAGAAGCTTGAACGGAGTGCGGCTCGTGCCGAGCATGGTGCCGCCCTGCGTAAGGATGCCCTTAAAGTCAAGGGGGGAGAGCTTGCGATAGTTACCGTAGATCATGCCGCGGTAGCCATCGAGGAATCCGTAGATCTCTACGGGACCCTTGTGTTGGGCATAGAGCGTCTTTGCCACGCCACGCAGCGCTGCGTTGAGTGCCTGGCAGTCGCCACCGCTTGTGAGCATACCAATTCTGAGCATATGAGCTCCTCTCGTACATACAATAAGAACAGACCATAGGATTCTCGCACAAGCGATTCGGCGTATAAAGTCGAATGCATCAATTGTTACATATGACTTTTGTGGAGTGCGATTGGCGTGCAAGTAGTAACGTCTGCCGAGCAAAAAATACCGAAAAAGCGAAGCGCTGTCATCTTACTTGATTAAGTAAACTACAATGGCGCGCGGTAAAATGATGATGATTTGAGGAAAGCATGTTTGAGCACATCGTAGTACCCGAGCTTGCAAATTCCAACACATCCATTCTGGCAGAGGCATTCCACGCGGCCATGTGTGCGCCAAGTCCCGCTGCCGGTACGCAGGCGCTCATGGTGGCGCTTGGCCAGCTCTTCAAGGCAAAGCGCGCCTATATTTACGAGCTTCCGCCAGAGGGCGCGGAGTTCGTGTGCACTTGTGAGTGGTGCGCGCCAGGTGTTGAGCCGATGGCAGATGTGACGCACGGCCTTACCATGAACATGGCCTCGCGCTGGTTCAGCGACGGAGAAGAGCGTTCGCTGATTGTCATTCGCGACCTGAAGCAGTTTGCGAAGATCAGTCCGGAATACGCCGCGCTCTTTTTGCCGCGTGCCATGGAGACCCAGATACTGGGTAAGCTCATGCGCGGTAGTCGACCCATGGGCACCTTGGGATTCGACGATCCCGACCCACAGATGTTCGATATGATCTGCGAGCTCATGTATCCCATTTGCGCGTTTGCCACCTCCACCGTAAACACCCGCAATCTCTTGGGACGCATGCGGTCTCAGGGCATGGTAGACAAGCTCACCGGTGCGGGAACTCGCGTGGCCTTCTATCAAAAGGCCGAGCAAATGCCTGCAAACATTCCCGTTGGTATGGCCTATTTGGACATCGCGGGGCTCCAGGGCATAAACGACGTTCGTGGCCATGGGGCCGGGGACGAGCTCCTTGTTGCCATCCGCCAGATTCTTATTTCCGAGTTCCACGACGACCAGGTCTATCGTATGGGTGGCGACGAATTCCTGGTGGTAGTGCCGGGAACGCAGGAGCAGCCGTTTTGGGACGCGATGGCACGAATCAAGATGCGCCTTTCCGACCTCTCCACCTTCGTGGCCGTAGGCATTGGCTGGCAGCACAAGCTTGGCAACGAATACGATGCGTTGGTGCGTCACGTATGGCTTGAGTGCACCAACGCCAAGCGCGAATGGGAACGTCGGGGCGGAAAGCGACTGGGTTCCGACCCCGACGAGCTGGATTTTGTGCGCGTTGGCAAGAGCGGCGCATCCATGGGCGATGGCATTGGACACCTGGACTTGCCGTGCTATCGCAACGACGAGTTCTTCCGAAGGGCAAACATATGGTCCAACCATATGGAAACCGATCGCATTTGCATGATTGCCTTCGACATAAACTACTTCAAGCTGTACAACGACATGTTCGGACGCGATGCGGGCGATGCGCTGTTGGAGAACTATGCCAACGGCATGGCAAAGATCGCAGCCAACCGCCATGGCGTGGCTGGCTATTTGGGTGGCGACAACTTCGCCATCGTGCTGCCGGTGCATGAGGGCTCGGAGGAGCAGGACATCAAGCAACTCATTGAGTTCGAGCTGGGAAAGTACGACGTCGCGGAGGGCTTCGCTCCTTCTGCCGGCGTCGTCGTGACGAGCGATCTGGACGTGGGTATGACGATTCTGTACGACCGTGCCCTCGTTGCCATGCAGGAGGTTAAGGGAAGCTACACCAACCACATTGCATTCTATGACGAAGGTCGCTATGAGCGCGAGCGTCAGAACCAGCTTCTGCTCATCCAGGCGCAGGAAGCCCTTACGCGCAACGAGTTTACCTTCTTCCTCCAGCCCAAGGTGGACATCATAACCAATAAGGTGGTGTCGGCGGAGGCGCTGGTACGCTGGATTCATAACGGCGAGATCGTTCCGCCCTACAAGTTCGTGGGACTCATGGAGCGCTCTGGCTACATTTTCGCCCTGGATCGCTACGTGTGGGAGTCGGTGTGCGCATGGCAGCGCTCGCTCATCGATCGCGGCATCAGCCCCGTTCCCGTGTCGGTTAACGTCAGTCGGGTCGACTTCTACTTTACCGACTTGGCAGATCACTTTGACGCCTTGGTAAAGCGCTATGACTTGGCTCCGCGTTTGGTGGGGGTGGAAGTCACCGAGAGCGCATACTCCAAGGACGCCGCGCTCATAACCGACGTGATTCATCGCATGCAGGAATCCGGCTTCCTCGTGTTCATGGACGACTTTGGCAGCGGATACTCCTCGCTCAACATGCTTCGTTCGGTTGCGGTAGACGTCCTCAAGATGGACAAGGGCTTTATTGACAACGCCGACATGCACAACGGATCGGATGCCATCATAGAGAACGTCATTAAGATGGCCCACATGATGGGGTTGCCCGTAATATCGGAGGGCGTGGAGACCGAGCAGCAGCGTGACTCGCTGCGCTCCATGGACTGCGACTACGTTCAGGGCTACTACTACTATAAGCCCATGCCGAAGGAGGAGTTCGAGAAACTCCTGCAGGACACTGGCGTTATAGAGCTGCATCATACCGACAACATGATTCTGGCGCTCAATTCCAAGGTGGACCACGACGACGAAGACGCGCGTGCCATCTCGTAGCGAGGCAATGGGGAAAGGCGATGGGGAGTATCCCTTTTGCCTCGTACGAGGCAAAAGGGATACTCCCCATCGCCTGCGGCTACCTACGGTCAAGCACCGCTATGCGTGTGACGTCGCGCGAGCGCTCGAAGTCGGGCGGAAGCATTTGCTTGCTTACGTCGCGCACATGCAGTCCGGCTGACTCGATGTCGTTGATACGCAGCCTTACCTGGAGGTCTGGGCACACAAATACCAGCATGCCGTCTGCCGCGAGCAGTTTGCTTGCCAACGTCAGTAGCTCAACGTGATCGCGTGAGCAATCCCACTCCCTGTCTCCGGTTTCCTTCGCGCTGCGCCATTCGGGAGCGGTGCAGAGAATGAGGTCGTATGAGTGCTTTGCCGCCACCTCGCGACTGGCCCACTGTCGGGGGTCTGTGCGTACAGCCTTGCAGTCATTGTCCGCCAACCCATTCTGCCGAATGAGTGCCTTTGCCTCCTCGAGGTGACGTGGCGACGCGTCGACAAGAACGCAAGGCTTGGCTCCAGACAGGGCCGCTCGTACGAGAAGCGATGTCGTCGGCGAAAAGAGAGCAGCCACACGCTTGCGGTTTGCATGCTGCGCCACGAACTGGCGGAGCGTGCGTTGTTCGAGGGACAGCGTCTGCCCTGGATGGGCAAGGTCCACGGTGGCGACGAGTGAATCCTCGCGCACCCGCACGTGCAGGTGGCTCTCCTCGGCTGCCCGAGCGCGACCGGAGTCCTTGCTATGCCAGGGGCAGACGAGCACATGGTCTATGGGTATGCCAAGAGTCGCTGAGGCAAGAGACGCGCTGTCTGCCAGGTGCTGCATTGCCAGTTGGGGGTCTGCGGATCGAGGACGACGATGCTCGGCGATGCGCACGTAGCGGCATTCGTCGTCCTCGACCTTCTGGCATGCCTTGTACAGGTCGAGCGAGAAGGCGTATTCGGGCAGGTCGGCATCGTAGATGCGATAGCTTTCCACATCGTTCTTTCGTGCCCACCGCGCCCTTTCGCGGGCTACCTTGCGAAGGCGCGAAGCGAATTGGGCGCTGTTTGGAAGGGCAATGGGAACGGCGTGGCGCACTCCGTCGAGCGATGTCAGCTCGTGCACGCGGCGCGGCTCGGCGGTGTCGTAGATGCGAATCCAGGCGGGTATGGGTCCGTTGTAGCAGGAAACGCATGTGGAGGGCAGGCGGCCAAGCGATGAGTCTATGCCCGCGTCGGGCGTAATAACGCATATGCGCCAGCCATTCGGCAACGCCTGCGTGGCCTGGGAAAGCGAGGCATAGGCGTGGTGAAGCGTGGTGGGGGAGAGCAGACGTATTCCATAGGGCGGATTCGTGGCCATAAGCCCTTGTCCCTGCGCCCAGGTACCGCGTAGGTGTTTGCCCAGGTTGCAGGCATCGTCCGTAAAGAACCGCATCCAGCCGTCGACCCCAGCGCGACGAGCGTTTTCGCGCGCCAACTGCACAACGTCACCGTCTATGTCGGAGGCGGCGATGCGTGGGGCGCATTGGGGAAAGCGAACGGCGGCTCTCGCGTCTTCTTTCACCTCGTCCCAGAGGCCCTGGTCATGCTGCGCCCATCCGAGAAAGCCCCAGCGCTCGCGCAAGAGCCCTGGTGCCGTATGCGACGCCATGAGCGCCGCCTCGATGGCGAGCGTGCCTGAGCCACACAGAGGGTCCACGAAAGCGGCGTCCTCATCCGTGAGCGCATCCCATCCGGCGAGCAGGAGCATGCCTGCCGCAAGCGTCTCCTTTAGAGGCGCGGCGCTCTGCTCGCCGTCCTTCCTATATCCCCTGCGATGGAGGGACTCGCCCGAAAGGTTGAGGTAGAGCGTCGCCCTCTGCTCATGCAACGCCACGTTTATGGCAATGGTGGGATTCTGCGCATCCACGTCCGGTCGCTTTCCATGCTCCTTGCGAAGGTGGTCGCACAGCGCGTCCTTGACCTTGAGCGCGGTGAACTTTGTGTTCCTGAGGCTCTTGTTGGTGCCATGCACCTCCACCGCAATGGTGGCGCCCTTGGGAACGTGGCGCTCCCACGGTATATGAAGGCACCCCTCGTAGAGCGCGTTTGCGTCGCGCGAATCCACACGTGCGATCACGAGCTGGACCCTTGTGGCGACTCTGCTCCATAGGCAGGCGGCATAGGCGTCGCGTTGGCTTCCGAAAAAGCTCACGCCGCCCTTAAGCGGGCGCACCCTTGCGAACCCAAGCCCTTTGAGTTCCTGTGCACATACCTTCTCAAAGCCTGCGGCACAGCGCGCGAAAAGCTCGAGCGCCTCGTTCCTTGGCTTCGCGTGTACTCTTGCGTTGCGAGGCTTGGTGCCCATCGAGTGCCACTTCCCTCTGCTATGCGCCTATGGCGAGCTTTGCCCCAACGATTCGACGCAGGGATTCGTCCACGCGCTCTTCGGATATGTTGTCCGACTTCACGGCATCCAAGAGTCCCTGGTAGGCCTTCTTGAAGTCCTTTGGCATGAGGATGAGGTCGGCGCCTGCCTGGATGGCGCGCACCCCTTGCTCGCTGCTGTCGCATGCCATGGTGGCGGCCTCCATCTCCAGGGAGTCTGTGATTACGATGCCCTTGTAGCCCAGCTGCTCCCGGAGCATCCCCCCGATGATCGAGGGGTTCAGCGAGGCGGGTAGGCTGCCCTCGACTTCTACGCAGGAGAGGTGCCCCACCATAATCATGGGGGCATTGGCCTCTATGGCCGCCTTAAAGGGAGCGGCGGGTCCGTTGAGGATCTGCTCGGAAGAGAGGTGCGAGTAGATGCGCTCGCTATGGGAATCGCCTTCGGCGTCACCAATTCCCGGGAAGTGCTTGACGCAGGGAATCACGTCTGCGCGTGTGAAGGCCTCCAGCTGTGCCAACACCATGGGCGTAACGTCTTCGGTCGTTCTGCCAAAGGATCGCTTTGCCATGACGGAGCTCTCGTTCGTCACGATGTCCGCAACGGGGGCAAAGTCCACGTTGAACTCGAGTTCCTTAAGGTAGGTGCCAATGGTAAAGGCGGCATCGCGTGCCTTTTCCGGGTCCTTGGTGGCGCCAATGTCCGCTGCGTCTCCGACGTTGGGCGCGTCAAAGTTGCTGTTGTCCGCCACGCGCACAACCGTGCCGCCTTCCTCGTCCACACAGGTGAACAGGGGTATGCCGCAGGCGTCCTTGGTGTAGTTCTTGGAGTTTCTTAGCATCTCCTGCGTCTGTTTGGGGTCTTGCAGGTTCTCGGCAAAGTAGCAGATGCCGCCCACGGGATACTTGGTAAGGGCTTCGCGCGTGGCGTCTCCCGCTGCCACGGCAGTGCCTACGTCTGTTAAGGCTTCCGGCCGCACGACGAAAAGCTGCGCTACCTTCTGCTCCAGGCTGAGCTCGGATATCAGGCGCTCGACCTTTGGGTCGCGCCCGGCAATCTCGGCCTCTTTCGCGCGCTGACGTTCCTGCTCCTCCTGTGCGATGCGCTGCTGCTCGGCGGATTCGGTTACGTTGCGCCATAGGGCAAAGCCACCGACGCTTAAGAGCGCGATTACAACAAAGACTATGATGGCCTTGGGCTTGAGCAAACGTCCCTGCGTGCTAGGCTCGTTTGGCCCGCCGGTTCGTTTGTGTGGCTTGTTTTGCGCGGGATCGTTGCTCATAGATTTGCACGCTCCGTTCTTTGCTGGGAAGCTGCGCTTGGCGCCTCTATCGTTGCTGGGCGTAAGAGTATAGATTGTAACTACTAGTTTAACCCAGAGAGCACAAAGAAATCCTTTACGGTGCAGGTTGCAATTCGTCGTGGTACAATGCAGCTCATTATGTACTCTTTACTGCAATCCATTAAGGAGAGGTCATGGAGATTAACGTTACACAAGACGGCAACAAGGCCACCATCGCCCTTGAGGGGAAGCTCTCGGTTGCTACGAGCCCTGATCTGGAAGCCGCGATTCAGGGGCTGCCCGAAGACACGAACGAGTTTGTCATTGACCTTGCCAACCTGGAGTACATCTCTTCCGCAGGTCTGCGCGTTTTGGTAAGCACCGAGAAGATCGCTGGTCAGCGTAACGGCAAGATGGTATTGCAGCACCCCAACGAGGAGGTCTCCGAGGTCTTCGACATGACTGGTCTCGCTGACGTATTCACCATTGAGGCCTAAGAGCGGACCTCGATTATTTTTGCGGCTGCCGTTTGGTTTGCGTATGGGCGCCCAGGATATTCCTGGGCGCTTTTTTGTGCGCTTTCGTCGTTGGAGATGGAGTGCGGGTGCTCGGGCTTGCTGGAATTGCGAGCGGTAGGTGAAAAGCCAACAAACCCCGCTCGAACCCGTTGCATTGCGGTAAAACTCAACAAACACTTGCCAGAATCGCCCGCTTGCCGCAAAGGCGATTTTCTCACCTGTCATCGAGCCTTTTGCAGGTATCCTTATATCCACGTATAGGTTTGAGTAAGGAGGGTCCTATGTTTGAATTTGGCAAGCGTGCGGCATGTTTTGCCGTTGCGGGAACGCTGGCACTCGGAGGCCTTGCAGGTTGTGGAGCCCAGCAACAGGGTTCTTCTGCGGCAGCTTCTTCTTCGGCTGCGCCCGAGCCCACTACTGCCATGGAGGTCTATGAGCGTTATGAGGCCAATCCAAACCAGAAGAACGTGCACATGGATTTGACCTACAACATAGGGCTCGCGATCATGGGCCAGTCGGCCGAAATTGCCGGCACCTCGGCTGCCGATGTGGCTGAAGACGCCACGCACTCTACGACTAAGATGCAGGGCATGGGCCAGGATCTTACGACAGAGTCGTACACGGAGAAGACCTCAGACGGCAAGTACGATACGTA
The DNA here is from genome assembly GCA_902803315.1 of uncultured Coriobacteriaceae bacterium. GTDB lineage: Bacteria > Actinomycetota > Coriobacteriia > Coriobacteriales > Atopobiaceae > RUG440. The sequence goes on along the minus strand of CADCPM010000033.1, from coordinate 33,672 downwards.
CACATCGAACAGCGCAGACGGAACATGGACCAAGACCACCACAGATACGGGCGGCCTCGAGAACCAGCTCACCGAGAAGAGCATGTTCAAGGATGCGAAGCTCGAGAAGACGGATGACGGCTATAAGGTCACGGTTGCCGGCAAGGACTTCTCGGCTGCCCTTAGCAGCTTGGGCATCAATAACTATGCGTCCATGATGGGCGATGAGGCGGCACTTACCTACGCGTTGGAGAATTCCGATGCTGTGTTTACGTTCGATAAGGAGTGCCTGCTCACCGGTATGAACTATACGCTCAATCTGGACCTTGGCGCCGCAGCGGGTGCTAGTAGCTCCAGCAGCGCGAGCAGCTCGAGCACAACGACCAGTGAGTCCGCTACGGTCGAGGCGTCCATGAAGCTCGATATGAAGATGACCCTCTCCGACTACGGAAAGGTTGACGCTTCCAAGACAAAGGTGCCTGAGGACGTTAAGAAGAACGCCGTAGACGGCGGCGAGATCTCGCTGTCCGACCTGGCTGGCGAAACCACCACTACCACGACCACGACTGAGGAGACTGCTGCCAGCAGCTCGAGCTCGGCCGCGTAAGCGAGTAGTTGCGAGTAGACATATTTTTGCGCATGTGATGGCGCGGAAAAAAGTGCTTGTGCGCGACGCGTGAATCTGATAAAGTACTTCGCGCAAGGGCGATTGGCTCAGGGGTAGAGCACATCCTTCACACGGATGGGGTCGCTGGTTCGAATCCAGCATCGCCCACCAGAGAAAACAGCAGGTCAGACGGTGTGTCTGGCCTGCTTTTTTGTTAGACATTTTTCTTGCAGTTGCCATTATGTGCCATTAAGAAAGCTGAATCTCTGCACGTTAGCTGATTTTGCGGCTTACCCTGCATTAGGGGACTGTCCCTTATGTACGGTTTGCCATGGACTACGCCTTTGTTGTGGTGGCTCCAAAAACGGCCATGAGGCTTGGTACAATATCACGGATTGTTCTATGGAGGTATGCCTGTGATTGCCTTGGCCGACAAAATCGAGAAGTCCTTTGGTGGGCGCCTGCTGTATAGCGGTGCCACGCTGCAGCTCAACGCTGGCGAGCGATGGGCGCTCGTAGGTCCTAACGGCGCAGGCAAGACCACCTTGCTCAAGATTATCATGGGGCAGGAGTCCGCAGACGAGGGAACGATCTCGTTTGCCAAGGACACCACGCTTGGCTACCTGGAGCAGGAGACCAAGATTGCCGGCGACAAGTCGGCCTTGCAGGAAGTCCTGGACTCCGCGACGCAGATTCGCGACTTGGAGCGCGAGATCGAGGAGCTCGAGCACAGTATCTCCTCGTCCGAGGAGGGAGTCGAGCAGGAACGGCTGCTCGATCGCTACGGTGCGGCACAGGATCGGTTCGAGCGTCTGGGCGGCTACGAGCTCAATGCCCGGGCACGTGCCATCCTCGGCGGCCTGGGCTTTCCCATCGAGGACTTCGACAAGCCCGCGCGCGAGTTCTCCGGCGGCTGGCAGATGCGCATAGCCCTCTCCAAGCTGCTCCTTCGCCATCCCGACCTGCTGCTTCTGGACGAGCCGACCAACCACCTGGACCTGGAGAGCGTGCAGTGGCTCGAGCAGTTTTTGGCATCCTACGACGGGGCGGTGCTTCTCGTAAGCCACGATCGCACCTTCATGGACGCATGCGTGAGCCATGTGGCCTCGCTTGAGAACAAGCGACTCTACACCTATACCGGCAATTACTCCAGCTACCTCAAGCAACGCGAGGACAACCTGGAGCAACTGCGTGCCAAGCGTGCCGCACAGGAGCGCGACATCGCGCACATGGAGACCTTCATCGAGAGGTTCAGATACAAGCCCACGAAGGCCAAGCAGGTGCAGGAGCGCGTCAAGCGCGTGGAGAAGATCCGCGAGGAGCTCGTGGTGCTGCCAGAGTCCCATCAAACGGTGCACTTCACGTTTCCCGATCCCCCGCGTACGGGTGACAAGGTCGTGGAGCTGAGCGGCGTCTCGAAGCACTTTGGCTCGAACCATGTGTACGACGGCATTGACCTTACGCTCTATCGCGGCGACCACGTGACGCTGGTGGGACCCAACGGCGCCGGCAAGTCTACGCTCATGAAGCTCATCGGCGGCACGTTTGACCCGGACGACGGTACCATAGAGCTGGGCAAAAACGTGACGCATGCCTATTATGCCCAGCACCAGCTGGAGACCCTCAACCCCGCCAACACCGTTATTGGCGAGATGGACGAGGCGGCTCCTGGCTGGACGAGCTCGGAGGAGCGCCGCCTGCTCGGAGCGTTTTTGTTCCATGGCGATGACGTGCTCAAGCGCGTGTCGGTTTTGTCGGGAGGGGAGCGTGCGCGTCTGGCGCTTGCGAAGATGCTCGTCGCGCCCGACCCTCTGCTGTTGCTCGACGAGCCGACCAACCACCTGGACATCGATTCCGTGGACGTGCTCGAACGCGCTCTCAAGGAATTCCCAGGCACCATTATTCTCATTAGCCATGACGAGCATCTGGTTCGCGCCATATCCAACAAGGTCATTGACGTGCGCGACCACATGGCGACGGTTTACGACGGCGATTACGAGTACTACAAGTTCAAGCGCGCAGAACTCGAGTCGGAGCTCGAGCAGGAACAGGCGCAGGCGCAGTCGGGCGCGCAAAAGGCGACGGGCGGATCCAATGCGAGCGTTCCGCCTGAGCCGAAGAGGCCCGCGGGACGAAACGTGAAGACGCGCGAGCAGCGTCGTGCGGAGGCCGAGGCACGCCAAGCCCAGAGCAGGGCGCTCGCATCCACCAAACGCCGTCTGGCAGAGGTCGAGGCGGCACTTGGTCCCGCACAAAAGCGCTATGCCGAGCTTATGGAACTCATGGCGTCCGAGGAGCTCTACAACGATGCGGGTGCGTTTGACAATGCCATGAAGGAATACACGGCGCTTTCCAAGAAGATTCCCTCGCTCGAGGAGGAATGGCTCGAGCTTACCGAGAAGATGGAGGCAGGTGCATAATGGCCAAGCACTTCAAGGAGGAACCCACCCAAAGCACGGCAGTCATGAGGAAGCAGCGCACTGCGGCGGCGCCGCGCTTGAACGTTGAGCATACCCAGAACTCTTTGCCCTATGGTCAGGCGGCCTCGTATCGCTCTGCCATCGCTGACGCGGCGCCAACGGGGGAGTACTTTATGGGCGACGTTCCTGCGCGTGGGGGAGCGCGTGCGGTAGGTCGCGGATTCTTGCTCCTATTCGCGTGGATCGTGCGCCTGTGCGCGTTGGCCATGGTGCTGCTGGTGCTGCTCAACTCGTTGGGATTCTTGCCCCTGCGACCTACCATTACGGTGGCCTCCGATCTCGTGACCTCCTATTTGCCGTGGCGCTCCGTTGGCCTGCTCGAGGTCGACACGCCCTTTGGCGGAACGTTTAGGGGAGATCTTGCGCTCATCGCGTTGGGACTCTTCGTTATAGATTGGCTTTTGTGCAAAGCCCGCGCGGCGTTGAGGTAGGAATCGCGATGCTAGGCTTCACCCTTTCCGACCTTCCCTACATCATTCTGTCCGTGGCAATCGTGTTGCTGGCCACGGTGCTTCACGAGGTAGCGCATGCCGCTGCGGCGAATGCCCTGGGTGACCCCACGGCCAAGGAGCGGGGTAGGCTCACGCTCAACCCCATGGCGCACCTGCATCCCGTTGGCTCCATCGTTTTGCCCTTGCTTATGGCCATTGCCGGAGGGCCCATATTCGCATTCGCCAATCCCGTGCCATACAATCCCAACCGCCTGCGCAATCCCATACGCGACGAGGTGCTGGTGGCACTTGCCGGACCGGCATGCAATCTCGCTCAGGCATTGGTTGGTGCCGGGATATTCAGGTTGCTCTATGCGCTTTTGCCGCAAACGGGGAGCAACGTGGACGTAATGGTGTTCGTCTTGCAGATCCTCGCACGCTACGTGTACCTCAACCTCATGCTCATGTTCTTCAACCTGATTCCGTTGCCGCCTCTGGACGGCTCCGCCATCATCAGCCCTTTTTTGCGTGGCAAGGCGCGGGACTGGTATTATCAGGTGCAGCGATATGCCCTGCCAGTCTTGCTGGGCATCATGTACCTCGTTCCCATGGTTCTCCACATAAATCCTGTGGGAATATACCTTGACTATACCGCGGGCAACCTAGCCCCTGTTCTCTTGGGAATGTAGCATGTCGTACAGAGTAAGGACACAGGCCTTTAGCGGCCCATTCGACCTATTGCTTACCTTGGTGAGCCGACAAAAGCTCGCCATCGGCTCCATCTCCATTGCCGAGGTTGCCGACCAGTACCTCAGCGAGGTGCAGCGTATGGGGGAGATGGACCTGGACGTGGCAAGCGACTTCATCCTTGTGGCCTCGACCCTCCTGGACATGAAGGCGGCCTCGCTGGTTCCCTCCGAGCCCGTGCGCCGACCGTTGGAGGATCTGGAGGAGGACGACCTGGCAAACCTGAGTCCCGACGAGGCGCGCGAGGTGCTCGTGGCGAGGCTTGTGGCCTACAAGCAGTTTCGCAACGCGGGTGCCGCGCTGGGAAGCCGCATGGAGGCGGAGTCACTCATGGTGCCGCGCACGTCGGGACCCGACCCGGAGTTCGTGGGGCTCATGCCCGACTTCCTTGAGGGCATAACGCTGAGGAGCCTGGGCGTAATATGCGCCGACCTCACCGCGCGTCGCGAGAGCTTTCTTTTGGACGCGGAGCACGTGGCGCCGCGTCGCATGCCCATCGTGCTTACCGTGGCCGCCGTGGACCGTATTACGCGCACGCGTGGCATCGTGACGTTTTCGGAGCTTCTGGATGGAGACGACTCCCCGGAAGCCATTGTCTCCACGTTCCTGGCCATGCTGGAGCTCTTCAAGCGCGGTTCCATTACGGTTACCCAGTCGCAGATATTTGGTGAGATAGACATCGTGCGCGTGGAGGGTGCGCCAGCCTTCGAGCTGGATGAGGAAGCCCTCACGAGTGCGGGCGAGGAGGAGTACTAATGCGAGACGTCACACCACTGGATCAGGGCTCGCTCATGGGCGTGTTGGAGTCGTTGCTGCTGGTGTCTGCGGATGCGGTGCCGGCGCGCGACCTTGCCCAGGCGGCCGGTGTGGAAGAGGAGCAGGCAATCGCGGCGCTTCGCGCCCTTTCCGCTGACTACGCGGACGCGAACCGAGGCATTCAGCTACGCGAGGTGGCGGGCGGATGGCGACTGTTCACGCATCCGGCCTATCACGACCAGGTGGAGGCCTTCGTGCTCTCGTGGGACAAGCGCCGACTTTCGCAGGCGGCGCTGGAGACCCTCGCCGTCATTGCATACCATCAGCCGGTGTCTCGCGAGGGAGTGCGCGCCGTTCGTGGCGTCAACTCCGACGGCGTCATTTCGTCGCTGCGCCAGAAGGGGCTGGTACGCGAGGTTGGCAAGGATGCACGCCAGGCGGCGTTGTTTGGCACCACGGTAAAGTTCCTGGAGTCCTTTGGCCTTCGCTCGGTAAATGACCTGCCTCCGCTGGAAGAGTTCGCGCCCGACGAGGAGTCCAGGCGCTTCATCCAAGAGCGGCTTTCCGGCCGCAGCATGGAGGTGTCGCTTGAGGAGGCGAGCGAGGACCTGGACGAGGAGCAGGAGCTCCTGGACAGCGTGAGCGAGGACGAGGTGAGCGAGGCTGGCGTGGGCGAGGCCAGCGCCGCCGAAGACGACGCAAACGGGTTTGATGGCGCTCCGTTTGGGGAAGAGGACAACGAAGATGAGTGAGGCCGAGCGCGTGGTTCCCATGCGCTTGCAGCGGTTCCTGGCGCGAGCGGGTGTCGCGAGCAGGCGTGGGTCCGAGAAGCTCATGACGGCAGGCCGCGTGCGCGTAAACGGCGTGGTGGTAACCCAGCTGGGCAGCAAGGTCGATCCGGCTTGCGACATCGTAACGGTGGACGGGCGGGAGGTGCAGCTTGCCGAACACGCCACCTACCTCATCCTCAACAAGCCCAGTGGCTACCTTACCACCATGAGCGACCCGTACGGCAGGCCTTGCATCGCGAGTCTTGTTCCCACCCAAACGTATCCTGGGCTTTTTCCGGTAGGCCGTCTGGATGCGGACACGACGGGTATCCTGCTGTTCACTACCAACGGTGACGCCTCTCAGCAGATGCTTCATCCCTCTAAGCACGTATCCAAGCACTACGTGGCGCTGGTTGAGGGTATGCCTACCGAAGGCGAATTAAATAGGTTGCGCAAGGGCATTCGCCTGGATGACGGTCTCACGCAGCCTGCGGAAGTGGAGCTGATGGGCGAAGGAGAGGATCGGGAGAATACTGCGATAGTCGGCATAACGATCCATGAGGGGCGAAAGCATCAGGTGAAGCGCATGTGCGAGGCCATTGGCCACAAGGTGATTCGCCTTCATCGCGACTCCTTCGGGCCGCTGAGGCTCACCGATTGCGCAGAGGGCACGTGGCGCCTGCTCACCTCCGACGAGGTGGCTCAGGTCGAGGCGCTTGTCCAGGCAAAGGGGATACTCCCCATTGTCTGATGTTATAAGGGCAAAGGGAATACTCCACATTGTTTGATGGGGCGGACGTAGGCGCGAACGGTCAGTGTCTCTTCTGGTAAAAGCCTGTAGATTCGCAAATGATAAGAGCGTGGCGATGCATGAGGGCTATGTTTGGGCAAAATCGGCACGTACGTCACGAAATGGGAGGTACGACGTGAAGGTAGCCATAGACGGGCCTGCAGGGTCCGGAAAGTCCACCATAGCCCATGAGCTCGCCACAAGGTGTGGGCTCGTTCTGCTCGACACCGGTGCGATGTATCGCACCGTAACGCTCGCTTGTCACGAGCGCAAGGTAGACGTGACAGACGACGAGGCCGTTGCAAAGGTGGCTCAAGAGATTTCGATTACGTTCGGCACGGCAGACGACGGTACCCAAACGGTTGCGCTCGATGGGCGCGACGTGACGGCAGAGATTCGCACGCCAGCCATCGATGCGGAGGTCTCGGCGGTGTCGGCAGTACCTGCGGTGCGCGAGGCAATGGTCGCGCAGCAGCGCGAGCTTGGCAACGCGGGCGACGTGGTGGCAGAGGGACGCGACATCGGAACGGTGGTGTTTCCCGATGCCGAGGTGAAGGTGTTCCTTACCGCCAACCCCGAGGCGCGTGCGCATCGCCGTGCCCTGCAGCGAGACATCGACGACCCAAAGCAGGAGGAGGCGATTCTCGCCGACCTCAAGCGTCGCGACAAGGCGGACTCCACGCGCGACGTCGCGCCGCTCTGCGCGGCCGATGACGCGGTGCACATCGATTCCTCGTCCATGACCATAGAGGAGGAGGTCGCGCAGATATCCGCCCTTATCGACGAGGCGCGCGCAGCGGCTGTAAAGCCTGCAGTACAAGAGGAGCCTGCGGCCCAGACGGCGGACGAGCCCAAGAAGACCAATAAAGCCAAGAAGGGCGAAGACAAGCCCGCCGATCCGAACGAGGCCTTCTACGAGGGTGCCGTGCGCGAATATGGCTTGGGAAGCCGTGCCTTGCTGGCGGCCTCCATTGGCTTGTGCGGATTGCTGAGCAAGACGCTGTGGCACTGGAAGTTTGAGAACGGCCGGACGTTGTGGGACGCCGAGGGCGGACAGATGGTGATCATGAACCACGTCTCCATGATCGATCCGATCGTGGTGGTGGTAAGTGACTGGGCGCACGGGCGTCGCATGCGCGTGCTGTACAAGAGCGAATTTGACAAGCACAAGATCGTGAACTGGTTCTTTGCACGCATTGGGGCGATTCCCGTAAAGCGCGGCACGGCAGACATCAAGGCCGTGCGTCGTGCGCAGCGCGCGCTGCAGCGCGGCGAGGACGTGCTCGTGTTCCCCGAGGGCACGCGCGTCTACTCCGATGACCAAGAGGTCGAGATCCACGGAGGCTTTGCGCTCATCGCCCAGCTTGCTAAGGCACCGGTAATACCGGTGGCCATCGTGGGAGCGCGCGACGGAGCCCCTGGTGGCAACAAGCCGTTGCGCCCGGGCTTCATGTGGATGCGCGCCGGTGACCCCATCACCTTTGACGAGCTGGGAGTGAAAGGCCGCAAGAAGCAGGCAAGCGCCATGGAGAAGGTGGCGATGGAGCGCGTGTATGCCCTGCGCGACGCATTGCGCAAAGAGCACCCGGGAAAGATGTAGCATGGCACGCATCGTGGTTGCGCAAGAGGCCGGGGCCTGCTTTGGCGTGGAACGGGCACTTGCGATGGTGCGCGACACGGCCCAGGCGGCAACAGCTCCCGTGCATACGCTCGGTCCTCTCATCCATAATCCCAGCGTGGTGGCCCAGCTTGCCGCCGATGGGGTCAGCGTGGTGGACGATCCCTCCGAGGCCTCTGTGGGCGACATCCTGTTCATGCGAACGCATGGCGTGACGCCTGAGGTGGAGGATCGCGCACGCGAGCTGGGTCTGCAGGTGCTGGACGCCACATGTCCCTTCGTGAAGAAGGTGCATGTGGCTGCCGAGCGTCTGACGCGCGAGGGCTATCAGGTAATGGTGGTGGGGGAGGCCGGCCATCCCGAGGTCGAGGGCACCGTGGGCCATGCGCCTGGCGCGCTGGTGGTCGGCTGCGCTGCCGATTTGGATGGCGTGAGCGTCGCGCGTCGCGTTGGGTTGGTGGTGCAGACGACGCTTGCGCAGGATACGCTGCGCGAGGTGGTGGCTGCGCTCGTTGGGCGTTGCGAGGAGTTGCGCGTAATGGACACCATCTGCGATGCCACGAGCAAGCGTCAGGAAGCGGCAGCGGAGCTTGCGCGGGAGGCGGATGCCATGGTTGTCATCGGCGGACGCAACTCTGCGAACACCACGCACCTCTCGCAGATTTGCTCGGCCGCATGCGAGAGGACCCACCATATTGAGCTGCCCGAGGAGCTAGAGGCCGCATGGTTTGCGGATGCCGAGCTCATAGGCATCACTGCCGGCGCGTCCACCCCCGCAAATCAGATCGACGAGGTCCGCGCGCGCATTGAGCAGCTGCTGAGCCAATAACATCAGACAATGGGGAGTATCCCCTTTGCCTGTGTCCCCAAGTCATAGACAATGGGGAGTATCCCCTTTGCCTGTCGCCTGCCTAGCCAAAAGTTACGTTCATCCTTTTCTATTTCATATTTTACGTCTCGGGCAAATGCGTTTACAAAGCCTGGCATAGGATGCTGAAAGTCAGTTTAGGTGTAGTAGCCTGAAGGAAGGATGAAAGATGAAAAAGAAGGTATTGGCGATTTTCATGGCGCTCGCGATGTCGTTCGCGTTTGTCGCTCCTGCCTATGCTGCCGGACTCAACTCAAATGAACAAAACCTGCTAAAAGAGTTCAAAGCGGAGATGGATAAGTGGCCCTTGGACGACGATCATAAGAATCAGTACTACGGCGAGGCGGAGAGCGCCCTTAACTCGGTGGATCTTGATGCTGCCGCTTGCGACGACTTTAGCAACACCATTAAGGAAGTACACGACATCCTGTCCAAGTACGATATCAAGACGCAGCGTGACCTCTGGACGCACCATGAGGAGATTATTAATAAAGTCAATTCGGTTGGCGCAAAGTACTACAAGCTTCACGTAACCGTAGACAGCACCAAGCATTATGCTAAGGTTACCTGGGAGGTTGACGGCAAGACGTCCACGGCCGCTTCCACCTCCAGTGTCGTTAGGCAGACTGGCTTTGGCGTTGGCCAAACCGTCGCGGTTGCCGGCGTGTCTGTTGCCGTGCTCGTTGGCGCATATGTGGTAGCCCGCAAGAAGCAGCTCTTTGTTAAGTAACATTCAAGCATGAGCTCTAAAAAAGGGTCGAGGCTGCTGGCATACTTCGGTGTGCCAGTAGTCTTTTGTGCAATTGGATATCTTGTCTTTTTCCTTGCCCTGCAACCGGTGTGGGGCACGCTAACGGCCTATGCCGGATTTTTCTTTTCGGACAAGGCCCCTGACTTCAATCCAGAACTTACCAACATCTACGATCCAAACGCCGAAAAGCCGCAACTTAAAAATGATTCAACGAGCAAGTGGGTGGATGCCAGGGACATAAAGTTCCCGCTAAGCGGCGAGCAGTATGGCAAGATCTCGTGCGAGAGAATCGGACTGGACGCACCTGTTTATTGGTATGACTCCGACGACATCCTTGAGGTGGGTGCTGGCCAATCGCTCATAAGCCTTTTGCCTGGCTTTGGTCGCTCCATCATTCTTGCGGGGCATAACACCACCTTCTTCAACTGTCTGCAAAACATTCAGGTGGGGGATGTTATAAAGTTCGGCACAAACTACGGAGATTACGAATACACCATCACCAGTCTTAAACCCATAATGGCAGCAGATCTGGAAAAGCTCCTGCTCAATACGGTTGGCAGGGAGCAAGAGGAACTTATCCTGTACACCTGCTACCCGTTCTATCCGACAGTGGATCAAGTCGAGGATCGCTTCGTCGTGTTTGCGAACCGTACGGCAGGTCCTGACGTTAAGTGGAAGGAGTAGCAATGAGCAGGCACTCTCATGGTCGCTCGCGCTCTCGCGACGTTGTTAGCATCATATTCTCCTTCTTCTTTGCCGTAGTGCTCGTGCTTATCGTTGCGATGGTTTCCTTGCGTGTGGGCGCGCTCTCGAAGGGCGGCATCCTGCGCGCGATGGACGATCAGTTCTTCGAATATGAGTTTGAGTACATAAACCAGCAAGCCAACTACTACACGCTTCCCACAGGCATCGCCACCTCGGTGTTGGATGGCGTTTTCCAAAAGGACGAGCTAAAACAGGACATGACCGCACTCGTGGAGACGTCGTTTGATGGTGGGGAGTATACGCCCGTTACGGCAAACGCCAGGAATAGACTCATGCAAAATCTGACCACGTTCTTCTCTTCGCAAAAGAACGCGCCCTCAAGCGAAGATCAGAAGAAGATTTGTGACCAGTACGCGGATGCCATCATGAACCTCTATACGGAAATCGTTGCGCTGCCTGGGCATGACCAGGTGGGAAAGATAAACGCCACGGCCGTTCGCTATGGTCTTATTGGCCTGGTGGTGCCGGTGGTGCTAGCGGGCCTGCTGGTGTTTCTTATTATGCGCCTGCATTCGCACGTGCATCGGGCGTTGCGCTACGTGGCGTATGCAATGGGCGGCGCCGGGCTCATGCTGGTAGTCATACCTTTGTGCGTATTCATTTCCAAGCCGTATATGGGCTTGAACCTGGAGCCGCAGTCCATGCACTATATGTGCGTGACGCTCATCTCCAATGCGCTCTTGGCATTAATGATTGCTGGGGGAGTGCTTGTGCTGTTGGCGGCGATAGTTGCCGTGATGAGCGAGCGACGTCGCAAGTCCTCTTTGCACAGAGGCCATTCGCACTAAGGTGGCACACTTGTGCTGGGTATAGCTGTGTCACTCTCGATTCGTGGTTGAGGTGACACAGTTCTACCTGGCATAAGCGTGCCGTTCGCGAGCAAACAATCGCCTGTTTTACAAACGACTTTATATGGTAAAACGCATTTCAGCAATATAAATCGTGGTTTGTAAAGTTCCGAGTGAATCAAGGTCCCATGGTTGCCAATCGAAGAGGTCGCAATAAGAGTGGCAGCAGACACCGTGGCGATGTCTCGGAAGCGTATCGCGCACAAAGCGACCTTATTGTTCAATGTGCCCGTAAGTGCTTTGAGACGGCGGGTATTCGCAAGACGACTCTTTCCAGCATAGCGCGCGAAGCCGGCCTAACACGTGAGCTCCTCTACTATTACTTTGCAAACAAGCAGGAGATAGTTGACTGCCTCATGGATTCCTACGTGCAAGACGGGGTGGAAACGGCACGTCTTTGGTGCGATACCTGGGGCGCCGACATCCAAGACGAGAATAGCGTATTTTCTCGAGACGCAGTTGCCGATGTGGTGGCCTCCATCCGACGCTACGTGTTTTCGGCTGACGGTTCGCGTCGTTCCATGTTTGACGTTCTTAACGAGATGGACCAAAGAAAGAAGGTCTTCTCGCGTATCTGTGGTGAAGTGGTGCGAGATACGGAGGGAAGCCCCGTTGCGAAGGCGTGGGAAAACACGTTTCCTCATTTTTCCGTATGCGATTCCGAGATGATGCTTAAGTTCATGTTCTTGGGCTTGATTGGGCTCTTGGAAGACTCCGATGTACGCGATGACTACAAAATAGTGGATGCGTTGTTGGCGGGTGCCCGTACGTATGGCTAGAGTGCCTTATTCTCACATCCCGCACGGGTCCTGAATTGCAACACTGTGCGTTAGATTACGCATCCAAGCAAAATGTAAACAAATATACGTCATGCTCAGTTGCACTACTGAAAATTCGCTATAAGCTTATGCCAGAAGGTAACTCATGACGTTATTCGAACTCTTTGGACTGTTGCGCAAAAACTTGGTGCTCGTAATCGTTCTCCCGTTGGTAGCGGGAATCGCTGCGTTTGCCGTGGCGTTGTTCTTGCCCAACGAATACACCGCCTCCACCACCATGTACGTTCTCTCGCGCGACGAGTCAAAAGAGGACGCAACGCTTACCCAGCAGGACCTGAGTGCCGGACAAATGCTTACCAACGACGTGTCCACGCTCATAAAGTCCGATCGCGTGAAGAACGACGTCGCCCAGAAGTTGGGCTTACCCAACCTGAATTCCTACAAGCTCAACGTGACCAGCTCGACGACCACCCGCGTGCTTACGTTGGCAGTCACGGGGCCAGATCCTGAGGTGGCGGCACAGGTTGCCAACTCAACGGTGGAAGTGGTTTCCAAAGTGGCAACGGACGTCATGCGCCTGCAGTCCGTAAACGCAATTGACGCGGCAACGGCTCCCAATGCGCCATCGGGGCCGCGTCGCGTGCTTATTGGCTTGGTGGGTGCACTGGCGGGCCTGTTCTTGGCTATAGCCATAGTGGTAATACGCGACATGCTGGACACGCGTGTGCGCGACGGTGCCGAGGCAGAGGAAATCGTGGGGGTGCCGGTAGTTGGCCATTTCCCCGCTTTGGATAAGTAAGGGGTTTGTTGGCATGCAGCTGCGGAAGAGTGACTCGTCCTCAAAGAACGACAAGGGCAAGCGTAGCGTAGAGAACTCGGCGAAGACGCTTCTGGCGAACATCCGCTTCATGAGCGTGGACGAGCCCATACGTACGGTTGTTATTACCAGCACGATCCCCAACGAGGGAAAGACGTTCGTGGCTATCAATTTGGCCCAGGCCATGGCGACGTCTGGCATTCGCACGCTCTTGGTGGAATGCGACATGCGTAGGCGTTCGGTGGCAAAGGAGCTGAACATCCACGCCCGTCACGGTCTGTACTCGGTGGTCTCGGGTGAGGTGAGCCTACAAGATGCCGTGGTGCCTACCATGACGCACAGGCTGCACTTCCTCGATGCCGAGCCGCACATTCCCAACCCATCGGACCTCTTGAGCGCGGTGCGCTTTACGTCACTCATCGAGGAAGCCAAGAAGGAATTCGACTACGTGGTATTCGACACGCCTCCCGTGGGCACCTTCGTGGATGCCGCCGTGCTGGGCGCCAAGGTGGATGCCGTGTTTATGGTGGTGCGCGAGCAGTTTGCGCGCAAGGACGATGTCGCGCGTGCGGCAGAGCAGCTCAAGACGGCCAACGTCCCCCTTGCCGGCCTGGTAATGAATTTCTGCGAGAGCTCCTCGAATAGCTACTATTACTACGATTACTACTATCGCGAGGACAAAGGCGATCCGGATCGGTTCCCACGTCACGTCGCTCCCATGGATAAGGATCAGGAGCTTGAAGGGGATTCCGAGCAGCCCGACGCCTCTTCGTTCTACGACACCGGCTTCATTAACATACCCAGCAACTGGGACAACGCGCCCGATCTTGATGGTGGTCTTGCCGAATCTGATGGATCGGGCGAGGTTGGGAGCACTGGCAAGTTGGAGAGTGTCGATAGGGCGTCCGTGGCGGTGGAGTTCGATGAGGCCAAGGAGACCGCGCCTAAGAGACGGCCGCGCTTCTCTACGGGAACCTCGACCGCATCGAGGTTCGGATCGAAGAGCGAGACCGCTATCATGGACCGAGACAGAATTCGAAGGAAGATAGACGCCGACAGCTAGGTCTCGGCAGTTGCGGGAGCCACGCATGAGGGACATGCATTGCCACATACTTCCAGGAGTCGATGACGGCGCTGCCGATTTGCACGAGTCGATGCGGATGTTTGAGGCGGCAAAGCGTGCCGGAATTACCAGCATTACCTGTACGCCCCACTGCAGGGAGCCGTACTTCGACTACCTGCCCATGTGGAAGGCGTTTCGTACGTTTGAGGCGGCTGTGCGCGAGGTGGACCCGAAGTTTCCCCTGCAGATGGGCTTTGAGGTTAACTATCGCATGCTTGCGGAGCTTGGGCTGGGTTGGGCCGAGCGTCTTCACTTTAACGGGAGCAACGAGTTCTTGTTGGAGCTCTCGGTAGGGGCGAGTCCCACGCGCTTTGGGGATTACGAGCGCACGATCTTTGACTTGCAAGGCTTGGGGTACGACGTAATAATCGCTCATCCCGAACGATACGTTGCCATCCAGCGAGACATAAGTCTCGCAAAGGAGCTGGTGAGCATGGGCTGCAAGCTGCAGGCCTCTGCCGACTTCATCTATGGCGGCAGGTTGGCACGCGAGAAGAGGCCCGCCATCCGCATGATGCGCGAGGGTTTGTACACCTACATCGCAAGCGATGCCCACAACACGAAGCACTATGCCTACTTTGCCCGTGCGATGTCCAAGTACGAAGCCCTGCTGCGCTGACGGGACAACGGGGACGGAGGCGTTTGTCCGGACGGGACAACGGGGACGGAGGCGTTTGTCCCACCTGCCATCGCGTCGCGTGCTTGGGAGTATAGTCGCGTCTGGCGATGGGTACCATCTTATCCACAGACGGCCGATGCCGATTGGTGGAGGGGTTGGGCACATGGCAAGACTACCAAGGAAGACGAGCGCGACGGACATATATCACCTTATGACGCGCGGCGTTGGGAAGTGCATTGTCTTCGAGGATGACAAGGACCGGGAGACATTCCTCGACCTGCTGCACAACGAAGCGGGGGAGGCCTCCGTGGAAATCTACGCATGGTGCCTCATGGACAACCACTATCATCTGCTGGTGCGCGGCGGCATAGGTGACATCTCGACGATGATGCGCAAAGTAAACTCGCGATACGCGCAATACTTCAACACCCGTCACGGAAGAGTCGGGCACTTGTTCCAAGGACGGTTTGGCAGCGAGTCCGTGGAGACGGAGGAATACCTCATCGAGGTTGTGAGGTACATCCACCAGAACCCCATCAAGGCCGGTCTCTCCGAATCTTGTGACTATCGGTGGAGTAGTTACGGGTCCCTGCGCGATGGCTCCTGGTCCAACCCCGAGCAGCCTGTGGCACGACTTTTCGGCAGCAGGGAGAGTTTCGTCCGCTTCCACGAGATTCCGTCAGCCTGCCCGAGCTGTATTGACGTCGGGAGAACAAGAAGAGCCGTCTCTGGCGAGGAAGCCCTGGAGATTGCCAAGCTCGTGCTGGGCGAGACTCGTGTTGAGGAAGTCGCGGGTCTGCCAAGGACGCAGCGCAACAAGGCCCTCCGCAAGCTCAAGCACGCCAGGCTGAGCCTGCGGCAGATCGAGCGGCTGACGGGCGTGTCCAAGAGCGTGGTGGGCAAGGCCTGAGTCGGTTGCGGACAAACGCCTCCGTCCCCTTTGTCCCGTCGGGGAGGATATCGTCGGCATTGCGGATCGTTTGGAAATCTATGCTGGAAAGACTGTGACAGACAAGACGACTGACAAGATTCTGGCTGGAATAGATTTGCTTGCCACGACGCCGTACTTGGGACCATTGCACCAAGACCCCATCCTTGCCCGTTCTGGATACAGAAAGCTTGTTGTTGGTAAGTATGTTGTTGTGTATCGCGCATACGATGGCCGTGCGACAGTTCTTCGCGTCTTCCACGGGTCGAGCAATTACGTGTCTAAGGTGGATGGGTAGCAAGCGGTGCGAGGTTGTGGACAGGCCCTAGGTTTTGCGGGTCTCAGCAAAACCTAGGGCCTGTCCACAACCTCGCACACCCTATGCACAAGCAAAACTTAAGCCCTGCCCCCAACCTCGGCATCCCTACAGCATCGAGAGGTAGCGCTTCTGCTCCGACTCGGGCACACCGAGCTTGTCGAGCGCCTCCTTGGCGGACCACCCGACGTTCTGTACAAGTAGGCGGACGCTCTGAAGCAGTCCGTCCTCGCGGCCTTCCTCGCGACCTTCCTTGAGGCCGTCCATCCGACCCTCGTTGTATATCTCCTCGCTGATCTTGCACATCTCGCGCACCCCCTCCGGGTCCCTTTTGAGGTATTGTACCCTCTTTCGCAGCAGTTCGTTCTGTATAAGGTCGGGGTCGCTCTGGCAGAAGTCCGCCATGAGCGAGCCGAGCTCGTCGTCTCCCCGGTAGCCGCCGTCAACGTACAGCAGGTGGGTCCCGTCCCCGAGTTCCTTGCCCGTGAGCGGGTCCGCCCGGACGTAGTGTCGGATGCCTGTCGGGCCGGGCTCGGGATCGTTCTCCATAACGAAGATGACCCACTGGTCGTGCAGCTCGGAGAAGGTCTGCCTAGGCTTTAGCGCCTCAACGTCCATGACGGCGCTGTGGTAACGAAGGCGCTGCGGTGAGGCGTCGTCGCCGCGTTGCACCTCCAAGTCGTACTGCGTGCCAGAGGGGTCGGTTGCCCACACGTCGAGTGACAGCGACCTGGAGCTCGCGAGGCGCTTGAGGTCGCGCTGCGTCTCCTGTCGCACGACGACGAGGTCGCGGATGTTTGTTATTACCCTCAGCACGTATTCCGTGAGCTCCTCGTTGTCCTTGAACACCTGCCGCATGAACGTGTCGTCAATCGCCCTGAACCGCTCTAGCAGCTCCAGGCTCTTCTGTAGCCTTCGCTGTTGCAAAGTGTTCTCTGATCCTGCCATACCATCACCACCCAAACAACTGTTCGTTAATCAATAGTAACAGAACAAATGTACTTGTTCAATCGTCATTTATAAGATGATCACGAGCCGTATTCTCGTCGCGGCGTAAAGCAGCGCATTGAGCAGTATCTCCGCGAGCAGGACTGCATTAGTGACGGTGACCCCCGCTCGGTGAGCACGAAAGACGCGCGATACGACCAGAGGACGGTTTGCGGTTGGCGTAAACCGCCTGTCGAAGTCGGGACGGCCTAAACAAGAAAAGGGCAACCTCACGGATGCCCTCTGCCTGAAACCAACGTCGTTGTGGAATTATTTCTTTGGTAAGTTTCTGTATGCGTCCCTGCGGTCGCTCACCCTGAATATGTCGATCGTCAGTGTGTTGCTGCTCACTTGCCCAAGGTTGCGGTGATTTCCTAGTCGCCACCGCCATCCGTTTTTATTCCCTTGCGGTTCTTGCGGCCGTCAACCTCAATTGGGTTCTTGCAACCTTTGCGGACCACCCGACGTTCTGGACGAGCTGCCGGGCGCTCTATGCGGACAAACGCCTCCGTCCCCTTTGTCCGTCCGTCAAATCGATCCAACATCTTTAAATAAGCAGGTAAAGCGTGTAGAAATTGTGTTTGAACGTCCTTCGTTCCTGCTCACTTCCGTTGCTATTTGCGTTAGCTCCATTTATGTAAAGCAGTGTCGGGATACTATCACACGGTTTAGGCAGCGTTCAGGAATTGAAGCAAGTGACTGTCTGGATGGCACGTAGAACAAACGCAATCAAATCATCCAGTGCCATAGCAATATTCCTCAGCTTCCTTCGATGGGCGCACGCGCGAGCGAGCGCGGTGCGTACGCCCACCGAAGGGTGCTGTTTAACGGCAACCTTTGCACCGCTTGCTCCAGGCGTCTTGATGTGCGTCGGTCGTCTGCCAAGGGGGTTGTGAATACGTCTTTCATTTGCGGCACGTAGGGTCGTATGGCGAAGCCATGGACAAGACGAGCTGCGAGCCACGGAAGGAACCCATGCGAAAGACCGACTGGTACGTAATTCAGGTTCAAGTGGGCAGGGAGCAGAAGGCTTGCGAGGTCATCCGTCTCGTGTGCGGTGTTGCAAGTCGTCCTAGCACACGCCAACAGGTGGGGGAGCGCACGCTCCTAGAGGAGTGCTTTAGCCCCACCTATGCTCATAGGCGCAAGGTAAAAGGCGAGTGGATCGAGGAAGAGCTGCTACTTCTGCCCGGTTACGTAATAGCAGCAACACGCGACCCGTGGGCCCTCTCGCGCATCATATACAAGGCTCCCGAGTTCACTCGGCTCGTTACCGTGGGAAAGACGTTCGTACCCCTGAGCGCAGACGACAGGTCCTGGATAGAGCGGTGGACCACAGAAGGCGACCGCACCATCCCCATTAGCTTTGGCTACAAGGAAGGTGACAAGGTCGTGGTGACCGATGGCCCCCTGGTGGGGCATGAGGCCATGATAACCAGGGTGAACCGCCGCAAGCGTGTCGCCCACCTGGAAATACGCGCAGGACAACTTACGATTCGCACAACGGTGGGGCTCGAGGTTTTGCCAAAGCCGGATGCGTGGTAGTGCGAGGTACCCATAGGGGAGTGGGCCCCTACGAGCGCCGCATTTAGGACGGTCTGGCGGGAGCTTGGCCGAACGCAAGGGATTCACGGATGGAAGCTGCAAGAAGACACGACAACGTAGCTGGCCAAGTGGTGATGGCAGCTATTAAAGCGGCGCACTTCATAGACACAGCATTCCTGTTTTGGGTCTTTTGGATGTTGTTCCGCTATGGTCCCCAGCAATATGTTTCCGACGTCGGATTTCGCTACAACTACTACGTTGCCATTGTGTACTGCGTTATGCTGCTGTGGTTCAACCGAACCTATGGCGCATACCTGTTTGGGTATCGAAGAATACGCGACTTGGCATTCTCCCAGGCACTTGGCCAGGTGCTCGCCATAGTGGCCATTTACGTGGGTGTTTCCGCTGCGTGGGGCCGCTTCGAGTCGCCATTGATCTTCGTGCCCATGCTGCTGTGCCAAATCGCGCTGGATGCGCTTTGGTCATACGTGGGCAACTGGTTCTACTTTTGCGAAAGGCCCACGAGGCGTACGGTGCTGGTATATCGTACCGCGTTGGACCGACGCCGGTTTGGCAAGATTGGCGGCAAACCAATCGAACGGCTGTATCGCGTTGTGGCCGAGATTCAGCACGACGGGAGCTTTGAGGAGATAAAGGACCAGCTGGACAAGTTCGATGCCGTGTTCGTTGCCGGCGTGAGCTCCAAATGCCGCAATGGCATAGTCAAATACTGTAAGGAGCGTGGCATTCCCGCCTTCTTTTTGCCCAAGGTGGGCGACGTTATTATGCGTGAGGCGGTCCACATAACATCCTTTGACTCTCCGGTGCTTTACGTGGAGCGTTCGCGACCGAGGATTGAGTATCGCATCCTAAAGCGCACGTTTGACATATGCGCGTCGCTTGCGGGCATTGTAGTACTCAGCCCGCTGATGGCGGTTACGGCCATTGTCATAAAGCTTTACGACCATGGACCTGCGCTCTACAAGCAGGTGCGCCTTACCAAGGACGGCAAAGAGTTCGAGATCTGGAAGTTCCGCTCCATGCGCGTGGACGCCGAGGCCGACGGCGTGGCCAGGTTGAGCACGGGCGAGGGGGACAGCAGGATAACGCCAATTGGAAGGTTTGCTCGCAAATGCAGGCTGGACGAGCTGCCGCAGCTCTTCAACATCCTGGCAGGAGACATGAGCGTGGTGGGCCCGCGGCCCGAGAGGCCGGAGATCGCCGAGCAGTACTACGAGCAGATTCCCGACTTCAGGCTGCGCCTGCAGGTGAAGGCGGGCCTCACGGGCTACGCGCAGGTGTACGGCAAGTACAGCACCGACCCCTACGAGAAGCTCGAGTTCGATCTGCTCTATATGAGTGAGATGTCGGTGCTGACTGACCTCAAGTTAATGTTTGCCACAATTGCGATTCTCGGTAGGGCAGAAAGTACCGAGGGTGTCGCGGGCGTTACGGCGCTGAGATAGGGGTAAGGTGTCTCTAGCGAAGACAGGATAAGCCAGTCATTTTCGCAAAACTGCAAATGACAGGCGGGGGTCGAGGGCGATGAGGCAATCTCTTGCACCAACGCGGAAGGCAAGAGTGTGGGCGCGAGAAAGGGTGGAAAGCGTGCACGTCAGAACAAGATAAAGCGCAATTAATAGTGGCGTCGTGAAAGTCAGGACCAAGGCGGGCAAGACGATTGAAGCCTATCGTGACCCGCATCCCATGATGGACACGGTCGCCCAACACGTAGCTCATAACCGCATCTCTGGTACCCTGCGCGTTAAGCTTGAACTTGCGGAGACGGAAGACAAGGTACTGCTGGCGAAGGCATCGCATCGGGCCTGTTGAGCCGTCTTTCAGGGTGGCTTATGTCTTGTGAATAGTCACCAGCATGTGGCGTGCGCTGCTCATTTGAACTGCGACAACAGGAGTGGAAGAGTTTCCGCTTACGTAGACTATGCCGCTGAAGACTATTACATGAGCCATAAGGTTTGCACGCTGATTGCATAATTAGGCGATGTGAAATGTCGTCTATACGCTTACCAATGGGCATTGAAACAATAGAAAGTGGAGCGTAAAGTTGGCTGACTTGACAACGCCCTTTGTTTGCTCTTTATGGGTTCCCAATATCGCATAATCTCAGTTCGCACTCGTCGATCGTGAGCGCGTGATTGAGGTTGAGCGAATTGATATGAGCAAGCTTTCGCCCTGTCATGACTATCATGTGATCAGGTGTGTTCGACGTGGCCTCGAGCAGCTTGCTGGTCGTGCTCAGTCCGCTCATGCTCGGGATTGCCGTCGCAGTGAAGGCAGGCTCCTCTAGACCGGTGATCTTCCACCAGGAGCGCCTGGGCAGGGGCGGGAGGCCCTTCTTCATCCACAAGTTTCGCTCGACACGCGTCGATGCCGAGGCGGACGAGGTTCAGTGGGTGTCAGAGTGCGACACGCGGGTGACGTGCGTGGGCCGCATCCTCCGGAAGACCCGCCTGTACGATCTCCCGCAGTCCTGGGACGTCGTGAGGGGCGACATGAGCCTCATTAGCCCCAGGGCGGTGCGGGCTGTCTTCTACGAAGAGTCCGAGAAGTACATGCACGGCTTCTCGAAAAGGACGCTCGTGACGCTCAGCGTGTTGGGATATGATCAGGTCATGGGGGCTATGACCTCAATCCCGCCGAGAAGGTCTTCTATGACATCGATACATAAAGGGGGAGGGCGTGGCGATGGATCAGAGGATAATCCTCAAGACCCTCAAGGTGATTATTACGCATGATGGCACAAGATAGAGTTCACATTTAGTTTTCGAGGTGCGGAAATGAAGAAACCATTGAAGGTATGGCTAGTAAAAGAGGGCGAGTCTCTGCCTACGGACGAAGGACAACAGAGATTGCTGAGGATGGGGTTGATTGCTTCAGAATTCGAGAAAACTGGGGCTGATATACTCTGGTTTGCCTCCACATTCAACCACAACCTCAAAGAATTCCGTGCAGACCACACTATGGAAGTGAGGGTCAATCAGCACTATACGATACGTTTGTTGCACGGTAGGAACTATACGAAGAACCTGTCCTTGGGTAGGATAATGCACTTTTGGGAAGAGCGCAGGCAGTTCAGCAGACTGGTGAAGGGAGTGGAGATGCCTGACGTGATTCTTGCCGCGATGCCGAACATTGACTTGGCTCTTGCGTCCGTGAAGTATGGTAAACAACATGGAGTACCAGTTTTTGTGGACGTGCGAGACTTGTGGCCTGACCTCTACGAGGACTTTTTTCCGAGGCTGAAGTGGCTGGTACACCTCGCAATCATACCGTTCAAGATACAGCTTGCATACACCCTGAGAAACGCTACGGGGATACTCGCCACGTCAGAAGGTTTTCTCGACTGGGCGTTGAGATATGCATGTCGCGGCAGGGGGCCGAACGACAACTACTATTACGTGTCGTACCCGGATACCGACGTCGACCTTGGAGAAAGCGACTACCAATACTGGTATGACATGGGCCTATCGTCAGACGATATCATCTGCTGCTTCTTCGGACAATTTGGTCATGCGGTTGAGCTTGAGCCGGTTATGCATGCGGCAATCCAGACTGCAAAGCAAAACCCTCGCATTAAGTACGTAATATGCGGCGAAGGTGAGAAGCTGAATTCATATAAGCAGATACTTGGAGATGTCGATAACGTCCTCTTTCCGGGCTGGGTGAGCAGGCGCCAAATTTGTGCCCTGGGGGATTTGGCTACCGTGGGGCTGCTCTCCTATCGGAAGAACAAGAACTTCGAGTGGTCCATGCCGAACAAGTTCTGCGAGTACCTGGCACTTGGGCTGGCGGTTGTGGTCGAACCAGAAGGGATGATGGCCGATCTCATAAAGGAGAACGACATCGGTTTTAGGTATGACAACTCGGCAGAGCTTGCTAGTGAGCTTCTGTACCTGGCGGAGCACGGGAAAGAGGCGGAGGGCATGAAGCGCCGAGCCCGTGCACTCTACGAGAGGCAGTTTAAGGCCGACGTCGTCTATGGAAAGATGGTCGCAGACATAATAAGGATGACTGCGGAGCGAGGTGGACAAAATGCGCATTAAGTACGTCATCGTCGGTGCGGGACTTGCCGGCATTACCATGGCGGAGCGCATTGCCACGCAGCTCCATGAGCGGGTGCTCGTTATTGAGAAGCGCGGCCACATAGCCGGCAACGTCTATGACGAATACGACGACGCCGGAATCATGGTACAGCGTTACGGCCCACACACCTTCCACACCGATGACAAGGAAGTGTTCGATTACATCTGCCAGTATGCAGAGTGGCACGAGTACCAGCACCGTGTCCTCTCGTACGTGGACGGCAACTTCGTGCCGATGCCCATTTCGCTGGAAACAATTAACCAGCTCTACAACATGAACCTCTCGCAGGATGAGATGGACGACTTCATCGAGAGTCGTCGTGTGCCTGTTGACGAGGTGCGCACCAGCGAGGACGTGGTACTCTCGCAGGCTGGTGAGGACCTCTACGAGAAGTTTTTCAAGCACTTCACGAAGAAGCAGTGGGGAGTGTGGCCATCCGAGTTGGACAAGTCGGTCATCAGTCGCATCCCCTTCCGGCGTAACCGTGACACGCGCTACTTCACGGACCGCTATCAGGGCAACCCAAGGGGCGGGTTTACCAAGATGTGCCGCCGCATGCTCGACCACCCCGAGATCAAGGTGCTCCTCAACACAGACTACAAGGAGGTCATAGGAGACCTCGATTACGAGACTCTCATCTACACTGGACCGGTCGATTACTACTTCGACCATTGCTACGGCAAGCTAAAGTACCGAAGCATCAAATTCGTGTTCGAGACGCATGACTGCGAGAGCTATCAGCCCGTCGCGAGCACCCGCTGGCCCCAAGACTACGACTACACGCGCATCACCGAGTTCAAGAAGATGTACGGTCAGAAAAGCGAAAAGACCACCATCCTCAAGGAGATTCCCTGCGACGGCGACGAGCCGTTCTACACATTCCCGACGGCAGAGTGGAGGGTGCTTGCGCAACGCTATCGGGCGCTTGCCGCCAAGGAAGAGGGCGTCGTGTTTCTCGGTCGTCTCGCTGAGTACCGCTACTACGACATGGATGATGTAGTGAAGCGGGCGCTGGATTGCTTCGGGAAGCTTAAACTCGCCAGAGAGAGTCGGGAGGCGACCTCATGAGCGTTTCTGGGAAGATCCTCGTACTCGTTACGAGCTATCCAGGCGATGGCACTGGTGAGGCTCATCGGTTCGTACACGTTCGCAACCTGCACTACGTCAAGCGCGGCTTCAATCTGGTCGTGCTTGATTTCTCTGCAACACAGTCATTCGAATATGAGGGAATTAGAGTCATTCCACCGAAAGCGTATTCAGGTACGGACGAGGGCTATGACCTGCTCATCACGCATCAGGCAAATATCCGTCATCACTATCGCTTTCTGAAGAGGCATGGAAGAGATTTCCCTGCCTTCGTTTTCTTTTTCCATGGGCATGAGGTCCTGAGATTCAAAACTACGTATCCGAAGCCGTATAGCTATATCGCAAAGACCCCTCTAAAAACTGCGACTAGAGATTTCTACGATACGTTCAAGCTGTTTGTATGGCGCAACTACATTCCGAAAGTGCTTCGGAAGAGCACGCTGGTTTTCGTCAGCGAATGGATGCTGGATGAATTCCTGAAGTCTACGAGGATTACACTAGACTGTATTAGCGACAAGTGTCGTATAGCTTACAACTGTGTTGGAGAACTGTTCCAAGACGGTGAGTACGATTGGGCCAGGCCAAAGGCATATGATTGTGTGACTATCAGGAATGATCTCGATGGCTCTAAGTATTGTATCGACATTGTGAATCGTCTTGCATGGGCAAACCCCAGCCTTAGGTTCTTGGTGGTTGGTAGGGGTAGTTTTTTTGATCACTACGAGAAGGCACCGAACCTCAATTGGATGGATTGCACTCTATCGCATTCTGAGATTATCAAGGTTTTGCAGGACTCGCGTTGTGCTCTCATGCCAACGCGATGTGACTCGCAGGGTCTAATGGCCTGCGAGATGGCGACCTTCTGCATGCCCGTAATCACATCAGATATTTCCGCATGCCACGAGGCACTAGATGCCTTTCCAAATGTATGGTTTTTCGACAACGATACGACACCAGACCTCCAAGACATCCTTAGCTCCTTGGAGACAGGGATGCCCTACGAGAAGGTCGATATGTTCTTTAGCGCCAATACGATAACCCGTGAGGTGGAGATCTTCGAAGATGCTATTCGAGCTGGAGGTGCTAGAGGTGCCAAGTGAAATCGACATCGTCATAACGTGGGTCGATGGGACAGACGAGGATTGGCTTAGGTCGAAGGCCCTCTACGAGGGAAAGGATAACGGAGACTCCGGGAAGAAGAGGTATCGAGACTGGGGGTTGCTGAAGTATTGGTTCCGTGGGATTGAGCGTTTTGCCCCATGGGTGAGATGCGTACACTTTGTGAGTGCCGGGCAAGTGCCGGATTGGCTTAACGCCGGAAACGAAAGACTGCATATCGTAAGGCATGATGAATTCATACCCCATGAGTATCTCCCCACGTTCTCGTGTCGCCCGATCGAGTTTAACCTTCATAGGATACCAGGACTTGCTGAACAGTTCGTCTATTTCAACGATGATATGTTCCTGATTTCGAAGACCAACGTAGAAGACTTCTTCAGAAATGGGCTTCCGTGTGATTCGGCGATACTAGATGCGGCTTTTATCTTTGGGGGAGATGTCGGGGGGAAGAGGCTACCGGTTGAGGAGTACAACAGCTCGCCCGCTATGAATATGGTTCCCTTAAACAGGAACTTCGATAAGAGAGTCTCCATGCGGAGTAACTGGAGCAAGTGGGTGAATCCCCGATACGGCGTACAGGGGCTAAGAAGTCTCCTGCTTATGCCTTGGAAGCGATTCACTGGCATCAAGAGCTTCCACGTCCCATATTCTTTGCTGAAGACAACGTTTGATGAGGTATGGGAGCACGAGCCAGAGCTTCTTGCGCGAGCATGTTCGCATAGGTTCAGGAACAGCTCAGATGTCAGCAGCCGCCTTCTGTCGTATTGGCAGCTCGCAGAGGGTGAGTTCTTTCCACGAAATCCCGCTTTTGGAAGAATGTACTATATCACAGGCGGAACAGGTGATGTCTCGATTTACGAAGCAATCGAAAAAGGGGAGTACAAAGCCCTGTGCCTTAACGATGAGTATGAGGGAGACGATTTCGAGTGTGTAAGGGACAGGCTGATAGCACGCTTTGCGGCTCTTCTGCCAAACAAGTCTGCCTTCGAAGTTTGAGTCAAAAAAACGACCCTGAGACAGAATTAAAGAGGACCAATCGCATGAAGAAGATAATGCTGGTCTTTGGTACAAGACCAGAAGCTATAAAAATGTGTCCACTTGTCAAGGTCATGAGGGAGCGTGCATGCGATTTCCAGACGGTTGTCTGTGTGACTGGCCAACATCGCGAGATGCTCCATCAGGTGCTCGAAGCATTTGAAGTTGTACCCGACCACGATCTTCACATCATGCGAACAGGACAGACGCTGTTTGATATTACTTGTGACGTACTGGTGGGAATTAAGGGTGTTTTAGAGGCCGAAAGACCGGACGTCGTCCTCGTTCACGGCGACACGACATCGTCTTTTGCTTCTGCGTTGGCAGCGTTCTACATGCAGATTCCAACGGGCCATGTAGAAGCGGGTTTGCGCACGCGTAATCTTCTGTCGCCTTGGCCGGAGGAGTTTAACCGCCAATGTGTCGATTTGATCTGCGACTGGTACTTTGCACCGACAAGAATCTCGCGGCAGAACCTCATAGACGAGGCGAAACCCGAGGACCAGATTTGGGTCACGGGCAATACTGGCATTGACGCGTTACGTACTACGGTGCGGAACGAGTATTCGAGTCCGGAGCTAGAGTGGGCGTCCGATAGCAGGCTCATACTTATTACGGCACATCGGAGAGAAAACCTCGGTATGCCTATGCTCCAGATGTTCCGTGCGATAAGGCGCGTTATGGAGGAGCATCCTGACGTCAAGGCACTCTACCCTATTCATATGAATCCACTTGTGCGAGATGCAGCTCATGCCGAGCTAGGCGACTTCGATAGGCTGCGCCTCGTTGAGCCTATGGACGTTATAGATTTCCACAACTACCTTGCGCGCTGTCATCTCGTTCTTACTGATTCCGGCGGAATCCAAGAGGAGGCTCCGGGTCTTGGAAAGCCAGTACTTGTGATGCGTGACACGACCGAGCGCCCAGAGGGTATCGCGGCTGGTACTCTGCGCTTGGTGGGAACTCGGGAGCAGACCATATACGATGCATTCTCCGAGCTCTTAGATGACGAATCTGCATACCAGCGGATGAGCCATGCAAGCAATCCATACGGTGACGGTCACGCGAGCGAAAGAATAGCCGATATCTTAGCGAAAGGTAGCTGTGCGGCATTCGGCCTCTAGCGCGAAAACATAAGTGAAGTGAGCACACCATGAACGCAAAGACTCTCGTGAATGTTGCAAAAGATCCCAAGACACTCGTCCCGAAGCTAAAGACTAGAGTTGCACGGATGCATTTCGTGCCCGATGAGGTTGCCCTCAAGCTTCTCTACAGCGCGCGTATGGGCAAGCGACTCAATCTGGACAATCCCACAACCTTCAACGAGAAGCTTCAGTGGCTCAAACTCCATGATCGGAACCCTCTCTACACCACGCTCGTGGATAAGTACGCCGTCAAGCAGTGGGTGGCAGAACGTATCGGGGAGGAGTACGTGATCCCCACCTATGGCGTTTGGAAGAGTTTTGATGAGATTGATCTTGATGCGCTGCCCGAGCAATTCGTGCTCAAGTGTACTCATGACTCTGGGGGACTTGCCATATGCCGTGACCGCGCGCACTTTGACGAAAAGGCTGCAAAGGAGAGGATTGAGCGGTCGCTAAGACGTAACTACTACTGGTCTAAGCGCGAGTGGCCGTACAAGAATGTTCCTCCACGTGTAATTGCCGAGCAATACTTGGAACCAGATCCCATGACTGGCGATCTGTTCGACTACAAGGTCTTCACGTTCGGCGGCCGTGCCTGTTGCGTGCAAGTGGATTACGAGCGGTTCACGAATCATAGACGTACGCTGAATGAGCGGGAATGGGAGAGGCTTCCGTTCACCACGCGCTACTCTACCGACCCCCTGCGTGAGATTTCAAGACCAGATGAGCTCGATCGCTTGTTTGGCTTCGCGGAAGAACTTGCAAGAGAGGTTGGTGCACCGGCAAACCTTCGTGTGGACTTCTACTGTCGCGACGAGGGCATGAAGTTCGGAGAGATGATCTTCTACCATGGTACTGGTTTGGGGGAGTTCATTCCAGATAAGTGGGACGGGGTTCTGGGGAGTTGGGTCGATTTGCCGTGGGGAGGGGTATTCGTAGCTAAAGAGGCAGCGATTTGGCTAAAGAACACTGCCTTCTGCAACTCAACGGAACTTACAGATTACAAGTTTATGTCTTTTGACGGTGAGGTGCGATGCGTCTTTACATGCACAAGCCGAGCAAAGAATGACTTGCGTGTTGATTTCTTCGACCTCAGCTGGAATCACCTTCCTTTTGAACGTCATTATCCTAACGCAGACGTCGTGCCCTCTCGGCCAAAGAGTCTAGATAGCATGATAAAGGCGGCAGAGACTTTGTCCAAAAACATCCCATTTGTCCGAGTTGACTTCTATGATGGCCCACACAGGCCGCTATTCGGGGAGATGACGTTCTATCCTGGGGCAGGCTTTGAAGAGTTCGCTCCAGAGTACTGGGACGAGGTTTTCGGCAGTTGGATTACCTTGAACTCGATGATATAAAAGAGCGAGTTCATCGTAACATTTTGCGCTGTTTGTCCCATTACAATAACTGGACAAACAGCGCAAGAGCGTTAAATTCTTTGAACGACATTCACTTTGACAGCTATTGCCAGTCCGTTGGTTCGTCCCTGTGCGAACAGATAGTTTATGGTTTGCCCATAGTGTTGTAGACTCTGCCGGAACGTCGCATGGCACAATCCATGCCTTTATATACATAACGACACGATAAGAGGTTGCATGCATTCAGCGAACGATATTCGAAAAGCGCAGAGAGTGAGGTTTTCTCCACATGAAATCACGATTACTGACGTTCTTCTATTCCTATATCTCTGCACTATGTTTGGAAACAATATCGAAAATAATATCGAGCAATATGTAAAACCAACGTTATTTGTACTCTATATTATATCCTTCCTGTTTTCTCCTAGATTTTGTGGTTTGGTATCGAGAGGGAGAGAAAGGAGAGTGGTGGCACCGGTTTTCATATGGTGCCTTGTGTTTTGGGCTTATGCGTACGTATCCATCGTGTGGGCGCAGAACGTCAGTTTTGCTCTTGCGTGGAGAAGCAGGACTATACAGACTATAGGTCTGGTCGCAACGCTAAGCTATGCCATGCGTGACAAAGAATCAGCGCTCAAGTACATGGAACTGTTGCTTGCCGCAAATGTGTTCGCCACAACGCTTACGTTGTTATTAACACCTGTAAGCTCGTGGGGTACCGAGAGGATGGGAGCAGCTACTGGAATCAACTCGAACACGCTTGCAATGAGGGCATCCTACTCGGCAACGTTCGCATTATTTCTGTCCCTATACAGAAAACGACCACTGTTCTTTCTAGCCATTATTCCTCTCGTGATTGCTGTCCTCTTATCAGGATCGAGGAAAGGCATTCTATCCTTAGCCGCAATCCCGGCCTTGTATCTGTTGCTGAGGGACCGCGGGTTCAAAATGGTGCGTAACGTTGTGATTGTCGGTATTATGCTATTTGCGATGTACCAAATCCTGAGGAGCGTGCCTGTTGTCTACGAGGCCCTCGGCAGGCGCGTTGAACGGCTCGTTCAATACATGACCGGAGAAGGGGCTGGAGGGTACAGCGAGCTAGAGAGGCAATTCTATCGCGAGTATGCATACACCATGTGGTTGCAAAAGCCGGTATTCGGGTGGGGACTCAATCAGTTTGCTGCTCAGATGCAGGCAATAGGTTACAGTCACGTGGCATATAGCCACAATAATTACTGCGAGCTACTTGCATGTCTGGGTTTGGTGGGATTTGTCCTCTACTATGCTTACTTGATTTGCATGGGAATCCGGCTTGTCAAATATAGGCATACGGGGAACGAGCTCGTGCCCCTTGCAATAGCGATGCTGGTTGTTATGGCGATTAACGACTATGGGATGGTCTCGTTCAGGGAAATCGATACGTGGATCTACTTAACGTTTCTGTCCTCAGTGCTGCTACAGTTGTCAAAGGATGGGTCTGAATAGATTGGAGTCTTATAGATTGCGTCTCAAAGAGTGGTAGCTCACCGACGAGCATTTAGACAGGGGGCTTACCTCGTTGAGATGCGTTACGGTAATCCCTGAGCCTATAAGAGCGAATAAGTGAGTGGTTTCCATGCTGTAATATACGAACTTGCAAAACGAGTCCCTTGGATGACGGTTTCCATAAGGCATGACCCTGCTCAGATTGATGGTGAAGAGCAAGGATAATTGCACTAGAAGGTAAGAGAGCCTTGTCCCGACGTGGTATGAGACATGTTACGAGAAGATGAATTCCCAAACGAATGAGCCTTTCCTGTGATGCAGTGTGCATAATCAGCTTCCCAACGATCCTCAATTGATTGCAAGGCCTTTCTATTGAGGGGCGGCGATTGACTATGGAGTGTCCCATCTTCCGCTAAGTGATATTCGGTTTGAACACGTCTAAGGTTCAAGAAAAACGATGCACTGATACGACCTGCCCTCTGCTTGGTGTCGCATCGATAGCACTTTTGAGATACGTTCCCATTACCATAGGGAGACGACGGGCATGTTGTAGTCCAGCCGATTATACAGCTGGGTTTCATAGCTTGTGTGAAGGGGGAGATATGGCAATAGACAAAAAAGTATACCGCAATTCCGTTATCTACACGGCGTGCAACTTCGCTCTGAAGGCGATGAACTTCCTGCTGCTGCCGCTATACACGGCGTTCCTCTCCACAGAAGACTACGGTGTAGTGGGCCTCATGGAGCGATTCATCTCCGTTGCCACGGTGCTCTCCACATTTAGTCTACAGGCTGCCGTCATGAGGTTCTACGTCGACTTTCGCGACGATGACGAGGGCTTGGCGCGCTTCTGTGGGACGTTGATCTGCTTCTCGTTGCTATCGACTCTTGCCTTCGACATACTCTTCTTTGCGTTGCGCAGTGTCCTAGTGCCGATGCTCTTTAAGGGCGTGTCATTTGTGCCCACGGTTACCATCACACTTTCGGGTTTAGCGTTTACGAACGTATACGGCATCTATCAGCAGGTACTGCGAGGAATGGAGCGAGCTCGCGAATCGGCGCTCACAAGCATTGTGTACTTAGGTCTCAACGTCACCTTCACTATACTCTTCGTCGTTGGCTTTGGCTGGGGTGCAGACGGTTCGCTTTTGGGAACGGCGCTTGCCGGCGTGTGCCTCTCGGTGTGTGCCATAGTGCGAATGGTGAGGATGCGATCATTTCGCGTGTGCATCGACTGGTCACTCGTGAGGGAGCTGCTCAGATATTCTATACCGCTTATGCCGCACAACTTGTCAACGCAGATTGCCTCACTTGTCTCTGGCGTGCTCATAAACCATGGGAGCACGCTTGCAGCGGTCGGCCTCTACAACGTGGCAAACAAGTTTGGCCAAGCGTGCGATACTCTGCAGAGCTCGGTATCAACCGCCTACAGCCCTTGGCTCTACCGTATGCTCTCAGACAAACCCGAGGGCTACAAGGGACAGCTCAGCGATTTCACGAGGACTTTGTTGGACGTATACCTGCTCGTGTTCGTGGGCATCTCCTACTTCGTGCGTGAACCTATACTCCTGCTTTTGGATCGATCTTATGCTGAGTCCTGGATGCTCGTACCGATGATTGCGCTCGTCTACGCGGTGAAGTCCGCCTACTACTTTTACATCGGAGTCCTCTTTTACTACAAGCAAGCTGCTAACAAGATATTCGTGGCGACGCTCACAAGCAGTCTGCTCAACGTGGCGCTGTCATTTCCGCTCGTTGCTATGTGGGGTTCGTACGGCTCGGTCCTCGCCGACGGGCTCTCAATGGTCGTACGGGTCGCCATCGTCGTACGCATGGCTGGACATTTTGAGGACGTGGGGTACAGGATATCGACATTCGTGCGTTCATTCCTTACAGTGAGCGTCTTCGTGGTCGTAGGACTCGCGCCGTGCTTGGTTGCGCCACTCGAGATTATGTGGTGGACGATGATGTGGCGTTTCGGGCTCTACGGGGTGCTATTGTTCTGCGTGTTGCGCAGACACCCCGGTGTGACGGGTTTGATGAAATCGAGGCTTGGTAAACATAATGGCATATAATGAAAAGGATAAAAGAATGCAGATTGTTAGCGACGAAAAGCACAGTTACTTTCTCGTTGGGGCTGACATCGTTCCGACGGAAGCCAACGCACAACTCTTCGCTCGGGGTGATGCTGAGTCGCTTGTGGGCGATGAGCTGCTCCAGCTGCTTTGCGCTTCGTCCCACAACGTATTCAACCTCGAGTCCCCGCTGACTGACGAACTGTCACCCATACCTAAGTGCGGCCCGAACCTCGCCGCGCCACGGTCGTGTGTTGCCGGCTATCAGGCCCTCAACATGAATCTGCTCAGTCTAGCGAACAATCATATCATGGACCAGGGGGCGTCGGGCTTATTCTCGACAATGAAAGTCCTCGACTCCGTGGGAATTAGTCATTTCGGAGCTGGAACGTGTTATGAAGAAGCGTGTAATACCGTAACATTTGGATTTGCTGGCAATATAGTCGGCGTTTACGCCTGCGCAGAGCACGAGTTCTCGATAGCTGGAGAACAAACGCCAGGCGCAAACCCGTTCGATCCTCTATGGTCACTTGATCACGTGGTTACACTGGCTGGAAAGTGCGACTTTACTGTAGTGCTTTACCACGGTGGCAAGGAGCACTACCGCTATCCTAGCCCACAGCTGAGACGTACCTGTAGAAGACTCGTGGATAAGGGTGCAGACCTCGTTGTATGCCAACATAGTCACTGTATCGGTTGTGAGGAGCAATATGGCGATGGAACCATTGTGTACGGGCAGGGAAATTTCCTCTTTGACCTCAGTGATAGCGAGTTATGGCAGACAGGATTACTCGTACGAGTGAGTGGAGACCTTTCCATATCGTACGTACCCGTTGTCAAGTGTGGCGAAACCGTTCGTCTGGCCAAGGGCAGTGAGTACGCGCAAATCATTGGCGATTTCGAGCGTCGGTCGGCCGAGATCCGGGAGGACGGATTCATTGAGCAGGCATACGCAGAGTTCGCCACGATGACATGTGATTCCTACCTCTCTGCCCTTCGTGGGAGGTCGCCCCTCGTTGCCAGGGCGGTAAACAAGCTAAGTAATGGTCGCATGGCGAGATTCTTTAACCGGGTACGATATGGCAAGGGGGAGACACTTAGGGTGGTAAACTACCTCGAGTGTGAGGCGCACAGAGAACTTGCTCTAGAAGGTCTTCGCCAGATTATGAAAAGTCAGATCAGATAGATGTGGTTACAGTATCCGAGTAGGGTCAGCAACTATATAGCAACTAGTGGAGGCTTTCAGAAAGCGAGACAGCTGAGTTGAAATCTGATGGATTTCTATGAAAAGCTCTGGAGAGCAGGGCTTGTCTAGGCAACTTCTCAGATGTTTATTCTGAGTTCATGACGTACCAAGAGGGGACAAAGTCCATGCTCATCGAATTCCATCGCATCTGTGGGGTAAATGGGATACCTATATCAGCTTGCCTATGGTTTCCTTATCGTGGCCATTCGTGATTGTGGGCAGATTCCTTGGGATTATGTTGTGGACGTTTTCGTGATTTATGAGTGCAAGTCGGAACAAGTGGCCGCGTTAGGCGAAGTCCTTCACTACCATTCCCACTGCCTTTGTCCTGAATCTGGTGACAAATGCCGTCATAACATCATGATAATCTGTAAGCGCCAAAAGTAACGCGTCTACAACTCGCGGGCGCCCTTTGCCACAATTGTCCTCGACAGGATCGAAGGCGATCGTGGGAGGAGATGGTGCCCCTGGCCAACAGGCGACAACCGAATATCG